>JAZUDB010000117.1:0-22088 GCA_045639385.1 Anaerovoracaceae bacterium
CTTGCGGCCGCCGGTACCGTACATCAGCTCCTGCTTGAAGGCTGCGGGCAGGTCCTTGTAGGGCGTGAACATGGACGCCTTGTGGTTATCCGCCAGAGCGCCCAGAAGCTGCCGGTAAAAGCCGGCGTACTCCATGTTGGCAAAGGCCTTGGCCAGGGCGCCGCCCTGAATGGACAGATTTTCGTCCTCGATAAGCATTTCCGGGTCCATGCGCTCGATAAATCCCAGACCGTTGCAGGTGGGACAGGCCCCGAAAGGCGAGTTGAAGGAGAAGCTGCGTGGCTCCAGGTCCACGATGGACACCCCGTGCTCCGGGCAGGCCAGGCTGGTGGAGAAAGTGATCTCTTCGCTCTTCTCTCCCTTCTGCACCAGAGCCAGCACCAGACCGCCCTCGGAGTGCTTGATGGCCAGCTCCACGGATTCGGACAGGCGGCTTTCCGCCCCGTCCCGCACCACAATGCGGTCCACCACGATTTCGATGGTATGCTTGTAGGTTTTTGCCAGCTTGATTTCGTCTTCGCCCAGGTTTTTGATCTCGCCGTCCACGCGGACGCGGATAAAGCCCTCCCGCTGAATGCGCTCCAGCACCTTCTCGTGCTGCCCCTTCTGAGCCCGGATGACCGGTGCCATCAGGGTGATGCGGGTGCCCTCGCCCAGGTCCATCATCTGTCCCACGATCTGGTCCACGGACTGGCTGGAAATTTCCCGGCCGCACACCGGGCAGTGAGGCTTTCCGCTGCGGGCGTACAGAAGACGCAGGTAATCGTAGATTTCGGTGACGGTGCCCACGGTGGAACGGGGGTTCTTGGACGTGGTTTTCTGGTCAATGGAAATAGCCGGAGAAAGGCCGTCGATGGAGTCCACGTCCGGCTTGTCCACCTGTCCCAGGAACATGCGGGCATAAGCCGACAGACTCTCCACGTAGCGGCGCTGTCCTTCGGCGTAAATAGTATCGAAAGCCAGGGAGGATTTGCCGCTGCCGGACAGCCCGGTGATGACGATCATCTGATCCCTGGGAATGGTAATGTCGATGTTTTTCAAGTTGTGAGCCCGGGCGCCCCGGATGACCAGATTCTTCTGGAAATCGGCGGATGCAGTTCCCGGAATTTCTATGCGTTTTGCAGGCGCTTCCGCCCCCCGGCAGGATGTTGTATCTTTGCAGGCCTTGCCGGAGCCGCCGGAGATTGTATCTTTGCAGGCCTCGGCAGCGCCTCGGCCCTGTTTTTCTGTGTTTTTCTGCATGGTTTCCTTCCCGAATAATTGTTCTCGCGTATATTGTAACACAGAGATTTTTTAATCAAAAGAGAACTCTGCTCCACGGGTCAAAAAAACACATTTGGGACCATCGGACTGCCGGGATTTGCGAAGGAAAATTGCACAGTTATTTGGTATTTGCTTTTTGGGACCATGCATTTACAAGAACTTTCGCGCCAAAACTGCACAAACTGTCAATTCTTACGGTTTGGGACCAGATTTGCGACCCGGCTGCCTTGCAAAAATGCACGAATGCTTTATTTTCTTCAAATGGGACCGGATTTCGTGCCTGGAACGCTTCAAAAAATGTTGATTCGCTCAAAACATAAAATGGGACCAAAAATTAGGTCCCATTTGCCATTTTTCTTCTGTTTTGCATTATTTCTGCAACGCTGCGACCCCTAAATTGGGTCCCACTTACCATTTTTCTTCTGTTTTGCATTATTTCTGCAGCGCTGCGACCCCTAAATTGGGTCCCACTTACCATAAAAAGTCCGATTTCGCTTTCTTGCGCTGATCCGGGAAGATCCCGCAGAGATAATAGTCTATCATCTGGTCCACCATAACGGAAGACAAGGGCATTCCTTCGGATTCCATCGTGATTATCAACTGAACTCCGGGGAAAATCCCGGCGCTGACGTAACGCTTTATTCTATTGCAGGCAGCCGCCGCGTATTTTTCGTCCCCCATCATGCCGAAATGTTCCCAATAAACTATTTTTTCGTCCCGCGGCAGATAAATCGTGAAATCGGGATAAATATATTTCCCGTCCGGCAGCTCCAGCCGGCATTCGTTGCGATAGCAGAAACCACGATTGTACAGGATATTCGATATCATCGCCTCTGACTTTGACCGCACCATAACACCTTTCGCCGTTTCGTGAATCAGTTCTTCCCGGCGGAATGTATTGGCAAAATACGGCTCCGATTCCCAGTCTTCCGCCCGGCAGAAAGCGGATTTTTCCAGATTCGCATTGGTCTGTTGGAATTCATGGGGATATTGCTCAATCAAAGTTTCGTATTCTTCCCCGCTGTGGGCTTTAAGAAAATCCTCCGCAGCCTTTTTATTTTTCCGGAGAACGCGCAAAGCATCCTTTGCAAAACGCTTATTGACATAAATTTGCAGCGCAGGGTCCGAAGGCTTTACAATTCGGCATGTTCTTTTGCCGTTTTCATTGCGGCGAACGTAATATGTGTCTTTTTGCGGCTCTGTTTTAATTTTCAGATCGCCCTCGGGGAAAGTTTTTTCTGCATCCTCCAGTTTTTTCAGTGTTTCGGACAGGCGGAGGTTATAGTCCGAAATGATTTGAAAATAAGATATCATAGTCTCCTTTCGTTCCCGTCCGAGACTATGATACCAGATTTACCATATTTTTACAATTGTTTTTGTACCGCCCCTTCTCTACAGCTTTGCCTTGACTTCCAGCAGGCGGTCACGCAGAATGGCGGCCTTCTCGAAAGCCAGGTCTTTGGCGGCGGCGCGCATCTCTTTTTCCAGCTGCACCGCGTATTCGCCCAGTTCCTTTTTGGTCAGCTCCAGCAGGCTCTTGCCGTCGAAGCTTTCCTTCTCGCTGAGCTTGGTGGTCACCTCGATCACGTCCCGGACGGACTTCTCCACGGTGTGGGGCGTAATGCCGTGGGCCTCGTTGTACGCCTGCTGAATTTTGCGGCGCCGGGCGGTCTCGTCGATGCAGACCCGCATGGCCTTGGAAATACTGTCCGCGTACATGATGACCCTGCCGTGCTCGTTGCGGCTGGCGCGGCCCACCGTCTGGATCAGCGAGGTTTCGGTGCGCAGGAAGCCTTCTTTGTCCGCGTCCAGAATGGCCACCAGAGACACCTCCGGCAGGTCCAGGCCTTCCCGCAGCAGGTTGATGCCCACCAGCACGTCGAACTCGCCCAGGCGCAGATCCCGCAGAATCTCGTTGCGCTCCAGGGTGTCGATGTCGGAATGCATGTATTTGCAGCGGATGCCGGCGGTTTTCAGATATTCCGTCAGGCTCTCCGCCATTTTCTTGGTCAGGGTGGTCACCAGCACCCGGCGGCCTTCGGCGGTTTCTTTGTTGATCTCGCCGATCAGATGGTCGATCTGTCCTTCCGTGGGCACCACCGCAATGGGCGGGTCCAGAAGGCCCGTGGGCCGGATGACCTGCTCCGCGGAAACCCCGTCCGCCTTTTCCTTTTCGTAGTCGGCGGGGGTGGCGGAAACGTAGATGATCTGGTTGACCTTGCTCTCGAATTCATCGAAGCGCAGGGGCCGGTTGTCCAGGGCGGATGGCAGGCGGAAGCCGTATTCCACCAGAGAAGTTTTCCGGGCCCGGTCACCGTTGGCCATGGCCCGCAGCTGGGGCAGCATGGCGTGGCTTTCGTCCACGATGATCAGAAAGTCCTCGGGGAAATAGTCGATCAGGGTATAGGGCATGGCGCCGGGGGGATTGCCCACCAGGTGCCGGGAATAGTTTTCGATGCCTTTGCAGCTGCCGATTTCCCGCATCATCTCCAGGTCGTAGCGGGTGCGCTGCTCGATGCGCTGGGCTTCCAGCAGCTTGCCCCGGTCCTTGAACCAGGTGATGCGGTCCTCCAGCTCCTCTTCGATGGTGGTCAGCGCCCGCTCCATGTGCTCCTTGGAGGTGGCGTAATGGCTGGCGGGGAAAATGGCCACGTGGTTTCGCTTGGCAATGACCTCGCCGGTGAGGGGGTCCAGCTCCTTGATGGAGTCAATTTCGTCCCCGAACATCTCCACCCGAATGGCCTTTTCGGAACCCGCGGGAATGATGTCGATAATGTCGCCCCGCACCCGGAAGGTGCCTCGCTCAAAGCTGATATCGTTGCGCTCGAACTGGATGTCCACCAGCTGGCGCAGGATCTCGTCCCGAGATTTCTGCATGCCCGGCCGCAGAGAGAGCATCTGGTTGCGGTACTCGTCCGGAGAACCCAGACCGTAGATACAGCTGACGGACGCCACGATGATCACGTCCCGGCGCTCCGCCAGAGCCGCGGTGGCACTGTAGCGCAGGCGGTCGATCTCCTCGTTCACGTCCGAGTCCTTCTCGATATAGGTGTCCGTGGAGGGCACGTAAGCCTCCGGCTGATAATAATCGTAGTAGGAAATAAAATACTCCACGGCGTTCTCCGGGAAGAATTCCTTGAATTCTCCGCAGAGCTGGGCCGCCAGGGTCTTGTTGTGGGAAATCACCAGCGTGGGCTTCTGAACCCGGGCAATCACGTTGGCCATGGTAAAGGTCTTTCCGGACCCGGTGACCCCCAGCAGGGTCTGATGCTTCTTTCCGGCCTGAATGCCGGCCACCAGGGCGTCCACCGCCGCGGGCTGGTCTCCCATTAAGTTGTAATCCGAATGCAGTTTGAATTCCATTGCGTAAAGCCCGCCTTGCGGGCGCTGTCGGCAGAGGCGGAAAATGCGCCCGTGCCGGAATTATTCCTCGATCACCTGATACAGCGACGCTGCGTCGTCCTTGCCCACGTGGTCCGGGGTGGCCAGGACCTTCACCTTCATCCGGGAATTCCCGAAGGCGATGGTGATTTCGTCTCCGATTTTGATGTCCTTGCCCGGCTTGGCTTCCTTGCCGTTCACGTAAATGCGGCTTTCCTCGCAGGCATCGTGAGCCACGGTTCTGCGCTTGATCAGGCGCGCTACTTTTAAATATTTATCAACTCTCATGTGTTTCTCCTTTTCCGGCGACCCCGCCGGCTTTGTGTCAGCCTTCGTCGGCCGCGCTTCCCCGGCCGGCCAGCAGGTCGTATACCGTGTGCACGTCGTATCCCAGAGACGCCAGTTTTCGGGCAGCCCGGGCTTTCTCTTTTTCGTCCCGGACCGGCAGCTTTGCCGCCTGCGCCGACGCCCGCAGGCAATCCGTTTCTTTATATGCATCCCGGTACTTCCGGGCAATGTCCGAAGGCACCGATTTTTTCTTCAGTTCCAGCTCTATGCGGGCAGCGGCATAGCCCCGCCGGGCGAATTTTTCCGCCAGACTGCGGGCGTACTCCTCGTCGTTTAGAAAGCCCCGCTCCTCCAGAAGGTTGACGGCCGCCTCTGCGTCCGACGCAGCGTAGCCCCGGTCTTCCAGCTTTTTCTGCAGCTCCCGGCTGCTGTAGCCCCGCATGTCCAGAATGTCGGCCCCGGCTTCCAGGGCGCTTTTGTTCATGGGCGCCTCGTAGGCGGCGGTCACCACCTCAAATTCTTCGGTGGCGGCAAACACCAGGGGTCCCCGCACCAGGCAGAACAGCGGCGTTTCCAGATTGCATTCCTGCCCTTCCAGCACGCAGAAACCGGACAGTCCTCCGGCCAGCCCCTTGCCCAGGTACTTCAGGTAGCTTTCCTTTTTGGTCCAGATGCGCAGGAATTCCTCCCGCCACTCCGCGGATCCTTCGGAAAGCACCGACAGGTACTCTTTTTCCGCGGGATGCAGCTTTTTTGCCGCCGCGGGACTCAGCTTCCGGGACAGTTCCTCCATGTCGATGCCCACGGGCCGGTCCGACAGAGCGCAGGCCCAGTACCCGGTGGTGTGGGTGACAGAAACATAGCCGTCCTCCACCAGCGGCGCACCTTTCTCGTTATGCGTAAAGTTCCTGCCCGTCAGAGCAGGAACCATATCTTCGCTTTTGTAAATTCTGTTTTTTTCTTTTTTTACTAAATATATCTTCATAAATCAGCCAAAAAATCCGGGCATGAAAATCAGCCAGACCAGCACGCAGCCCGTGCACACCGAGAACAGGGTCAGCGGCACACTGTATTTCATGAACTCGGAAGATTTCACTTCTATGCCCTCCCGGCGCAGAATTCCGATGCCCGTAATGTTGGCAGAGGCTCCCACCGGCGTCAGATTGCCGCCCAGCGTAGCACCCACCAGCAGGCCGAAATAAAGCACGTAGGGGCTGAAGGGGTAGGCGCCGGACTGAGAGAAGTTCTCCGTCAGCACCGCCACCACCGGCAGCATGGTTGCCACGTAAGGAATATTGTCGATAAATGCGGAAATCAGTACTGACATCCACACGATGATCAGATAGCCCAGCAGCATGGAACTCTTGGTAATTTCGCTGCCGCCGCAGAGCCGCAGAATCAGATTTGCCAGCAGGTCGATAATGCCGGCTTTCTTTACCGCCCCGATGACCACGAACAATCCGGCCAGAAGCACGATGGTGTAGTAATCCAGGCTCCGGATGATTTTTCTTGCGGACCTGGTATTCTTGTCCTTGACGCTTTTGCGCACAATACCCACCAAAAAGTAGAAGAGACAAATCAGTCCGTTGGAAATTTCCGGCTTATAGAACTGCCCGGGGGCAGCGGTATCTTTGTAAGGGATGAAGGACACAGCAATCAGGCTGAGGATGGTCAGCAGAAGCAGCAGCCCGGGAACCTTATCCTTCACTTTCGATTTCCGGCCTTCCTTCAGCGGTTTCTTTTCCTTACGGAAGAAGAAAAAAATCAGTCCCGCACAGATCAGCGCCCCGGCTTCCGTAATAAAGAACATGCCGGGCTTTCCGTCCACGAAGAAGAAATCCTTAAAATCCAGCTCCGCAGCCTTGGCCAGCAAAATGGACGTGGTATCACCCACCAGGGTTGCCGCACCCTGCAGATTGGAAGAAACCGAAATGCAGAAGATGGTTGGTGCCGGTGAAATTTTCAGCTTTTTGCAGATGGCAATGGCTACCGGCGCAATCATCAGCACTGTGGCCACGTTGTCCACGAAAGCGGAAATAATGCCTGCAAACAGAGACATTACCACCACCATCCAGCGGGCATTGGGGACCCGGGAAATAATCATGTCGCTCATGCGCTGAGGCATACCGGATTCGATAAACAGATGCACAGTACCCATAGTTCCCGCCATCATCATCAGAACGTTCCAGTCCACCTGAGAAAAAGCCTCGGCAACTCCGTATTCAAAACCGGGCAGAATATTTGCTGCGCCAATCAGTATAAAAAGAAGCGCAGACGCCACGGCAATATGAGGCCGGTACTTTTCTATCATAAAAATCAGTGCGTAGGTTATCAGAAAAATAACCAACGCGGCAATGGTTGTGGTGTTCATCTTCATCCTTTTATACTGCCGTCCAGATAATTATCCGTTTTGGAAAGGCGGCGCACCACCGTGTAGCTGATGATAAACATCACCGCCACAAAGCCTACGAAAATAAACATGGAGCCGGAAGTGTTCATGCTGGCGATAAAGTCGTAGCAGCCGTGAATAAAGGCCGGCATGATGACACACAGCTTTTTGCAGTGTTCGCAGGTCTGCAGGTCGCCCCGCAGTTCGCAGCGCTTTGCCATGCCGTACCAAACGCCCATAAAGACGCCGAAGCAGGCGTGACCCGGCACTGCGGTAACCGCCCTCAGCAGCGCGGTTCCGAAGCCGTACATCAGCACATATTCGATATTTTCCCAGAGGGCGAAGCCCAGAGAAACGGTGACCGCGTAAACCACGCCGTCGAATTTGCAGTTGAAATGGGGGCTGTTCCAGGTACCCCGGGTCAGCATGATGTATTTGGCGCCCTCTTCGGAAAGTCCCACCACCAGAAAGTACATCAGCAGATTGTACAGCACGTTGGCCTGCCGGAAGAAAATTCCCAGAATGATGGAGCCCAGACGTTCGCACATCACTGCCAGGAAGGTGGATACGATGCCGTTAATCAGAAGGCTTTTGATCATGGACGGAGGTTCCGCCTCCAGCCGGTCTGCCTTGTAGATGTAGCGCAGCAGCAGGTAGGCAGGCACAATAGCCGCCACGATCAGTATGATATGTCCGCTGAAAAGCGAGACCAAAGGTTCAATGAAAAACATTACTGTGCCTCATTTCTTAAAACCTCCACAGCCTTTTCCAGCTGCGGATCCCGGACCAGAAAACCGAGCTCATTGTAGCAGTCCTCGGTAAGGTCCACGATATAATCCGGCGTTATTCCCACTTTATGAATCTGCTTTCCCGCCGGGGAGAAGTACTGCAGTTCGGTAAATTTCAGGGCGCTGCCGTCCGACAGCATTTCGAAAGCCTGAATGATTCCCTTTCCGAAGGTCTGGGTTCCCACGATTTTGCCTTCCTTGTTGTCCTGCACGCCGGCAGAAAGAATTTCGGAAGCCGATGCGGTATTTCCGTTGACCAGAAGCACGAAGGGCAGAGATGTTCTGCCGTTCTTCGTGGTGTAAGTCGTGGTTTTTTTGTTATGATCCTGGGCGCTGACCACCGTTCCCTGGTTCATCAGCTCGTCGGCCACACCCACGGAGGTGGATACCAGACCGCCGCCGTTGTCCCGCAGATCAATGACAATGCCCTTGGCGCCGGCGCTTTCCGCCTTGGCCAGTGCTTCCCGGAAGTCCTTGGCGGTATCTTCGATAAAGCCGGAGATCTGGATGTAGGCAATGTCGGAATCCTTGCCTGTCAGCATTTCAAAGACCACGGATTCGGAGGGAATATCCGCCCGGGTCAGGGTAACCTCGTAGTATTTTTCGTCCCGGATCAGCCCCAGGGTGACGGTGGTTCCCTTTTCGCCGCGGATATTGTCCCGCAGGGTATCGCCGTCAAATTCTATGGCATCCGTTCCGTTGATTTTTGCAATAATATCGCCTTTACGCACGCCGGCCGCATACGCAGGACCCTTGGTATTTACTGCCAGAGCGTAGAATCCGTTCTCCAGCGGTGCATTCAGAAAAGTAATGCCCACGCCGCAGTAAACTTCCGTGCCCAGCAGATCCTCCATGTACGCATTGTAATCCGCCGCGGAAATGTACTCGGAATAGGGGTCGTTCAGGCCGTCCGCCAGACCGTAGCACATGCCTTCCAGCAGCGCCGCCCGATCCACGTCCACGTAGTAGTTATTCTCCAGAAACCAGAGCATGTAGTCCGCTTTCCGGTAAGTATCCTTGTAATAAGCAAGGGTATTGTACTCATCGGCAGTGACCAGTACGCTGCCGCCAATGCCCGACCGGGTAAAGAGGCAGGTCAGGGATGCCCCCAGCAGGAGCACCACCACCAAAAGGATTGCCAGTGTTTTTTTTCTGATTGCTATCATAAACTCGACCTTATATCCGTTACTTTGATCTGCAGCTGCTTTTTGCCGCGGAACTCGTTAATGCCGAACTCGCCGGCCACGTCCACTTTGCCCCGCTCCAGAATGTCCAGATACTTTTCGCTGCCCCGGAAGCAGATGCAGGAGATGGGAATACCGTCGGACGCTTTGACGGTAAATTTGATATGCTGGCCTTCCGCCCCCAGTCTGCGGATGGCGGAAACCTCCGCGCCGCACACGGAGAACAAAGGCATGGGATTTGCCTCTCCGAAGGGCTCCAGCTTACTTAAGAACGACGCAAATTCCGTGGTTTTCTCCTCCGGTGCCAGTTCTTTTTCGATGACGATTTTCTTTTCCAGAATTCCCGGATTTTCCTCGCAGGCCTGTTTTACCAGACGCTGCATGGTGCTGCGGAATTCTTCCATTTTGCCCTCTTTTACGGTAAAGCCGCAGGCACCCGCGTGACCGCCGAAACGGTCGAACACGTCACCGCAGTTTTCGAAAAGACGATGCAGATTAATACCGGAAATGCTTCTGCCGGTACCCTTCAGACTGCCGTCGGACGCCGGGCTGACGATGCACACCGGCCGGTTCATTTCTTCCTTCAGGCTGCCGGCCACGATACCCGCCACCCCTTCGTGGGCGCCGGGGGCAAAGATCACGGGAGCATATTCGCCGCAGTCCTCCGCCTCCATCCGGTCCATGCAGATCTTAAAGGTCTGTTCCTGTACCGCTTTGCGTTCCAGATTGGTGCTGCGAATCTCCCGGGCCAATGCTGCCAGTTCCTTCGGCGGCCTTATGCTTTCCAGAAGCTCTACGCCGCTGTCCGCGCTGCCCATACGTCCCAAAGCGTTGATGTTGGGCGCAATCACGTAAGAAATACCGGAAGCATCCGTACTGCCTCCGATGGCCAGTTCATCCATCAGTGCCGCAAGGCCGGCTCTTTCCCGACGGTTGATCCGGTCCAGGCCGTACTTCACCAGGCAGCGGTTTTCGTCCACCAGGGGAACCACGTCCGCCACGGTGGAAATCGCCACCAGATCCAGAAATGCGTTCAGGTCTTTTTTCGGGAAGGCGGATGCCGGATACAGACTGCATTCTCCGGAAGAGAGCAGCCGCTGAATGCCCTGGGCAATCTTGAACACCACGCCGCAGCCGGAAAGATCCCGGAAGGGATAGGGGCTGTCCTCCCGATGGGGATTGACGGTCAGGCAGTCCGGGGTCATGTTTTCCCGCAGAATGTGATGGTCCGTCACGATACACTCCAGACCCAGAGACTTTGCGTACTCGATTTCATCCCGGGACGTAATGCCGCAGTCCACGGTAATCAGCAGCTTGCAGCCGCTTTCCGCAATGCGCCGGAAAGCCTCCCGGTTGGGACCGTAGCCGTCGAAAAAGCGGGAAGGAATGTAATATCTGACGTTGGCGCTGAATTTCTTCAGCAGGGTGATCATCAGCGTAGTGCTGGTGACCCCGTCCGCGTCGTAATCGCCGTACACGCAGATGGGCGTGTTCTCCCGGCAGGCCCGCAGAATGGTCTCGCAGACCTCCTTTAAGTCCGGCAGCAGGAAAGGATCATAGGTGGTTTTCGGCGTATCCGACAGAAAATCCTCGAAATCCTGCTCCGCAACGCCCCGCCGCTTCATTATCCGTAGAACAGAAACAGGAACTCCCGGGAGCTCCTGTTCAATGCTTATATTGTTGTCTTCATAAATCCACTGTGCCATTTAGTCGATGATATACCGTCCCGGAACAACATAATCCAAGGGGTCCTTGTACACCCCGTTCACTCTGACTTCAAAATGCAGATGCGGACCCGTGGACGCACCGGTGGAGCCTACCAGGGCAATCACCTGTCCCCGCTTTACCACGTCGCCTTCTTTTACCAGAAGCTTGGATGCATGACCGTACAGGGTAACGATTTTGCCGCCGTGGTCAATCATCAGATAATTACCGTAGCTGCTGGGTTTGTAGCCCGCCGCAATGACCTTGCCGCTGTTGGCAGCCAGAATCTGGGTACCCTTTGCCGCACCGATATCGATGCCTTTATGATTGCTGCTGACACCGGGAATGGGTTCCGCGCGTTGTCCGAAGTATTCCGTAATTCTCTTGCTGGAAGCGGAGGGCCAGCACATATCTCCGCCGCCGTATTCCTTGCTGCTCTGTTCTCTGCGGATAATTTCGATCAGCTCGTCCGCATCCTTTTCCATAGCCCTCAGCTGTGCGGCAAGTTCTTCGTTGCTCTTTTCGACGGCGTCACGCTTGGCTTGCGCCGCTTTTTCCTTGGCAACCAGGTCCGCTTTTTTGTCCTTAACGACATCCTGCTCTGCCTGCAGAGAATCCTTCAGCTGGGTCAGTTCCACCTTCATCTGATAGATCACTTCATATTCCGCGTGCAGTTTCTGCAGCAGATCACTGTCCGCCGCATAGATGCGTTTGGCCATTTCGATATTGGTCAGCAGTTCGCTGATGCTGGCGGAATTGAGCAGCACCGACAGAATGCCGGCGTTTCCGCTCTTATACATGGCGCGGAGTCTGGCGTTCAGATTCACGTTCTGCTCCGTGATTTCTACCTGTTTTTTATCCAGTTCTTCCAGTTTTTCGCTGATTTTTGCCTTGGTGGCATTAATCTGTCTGGTGTAGATGTCGATTTCCTTCTGTACACCGAAAATCTCCACCTCCAGCAGACGAATCTCCTGCTGGAGTTCTGTCAACGCAGACTCATTGGCGCGGATCTGGTCTTTCATTTCCTCGATCTGCTTCTGCAGATCTTCCAGTTCTTCCTCTTTTTCGCTGCCCGCATAGCTGGGAGCTGCATTTACCGCAAAGCCCAGTACCAGCACGAAGCACAGAACCAGACTGAGAAGTTTTTTCCATCCGGATTTCTTCATATCCAAACCTCCCTGCTAAACCTTTAAGAAGCGGCGCATGGAAACGATACTTCCGCAGGCACCGATGCTTACACCCAGGGCCATGAAAATCCAGGCCAGATTGCGGATGACAAATGCCGGCTCCACCAGATAGGCGTCCAGCATATCCATCATTCCGGCTTCCAGACCTGCGGCCAGTTTGATATAGATAAACGAGGAAAGACCCAGCGCAATCAGGGCGGAAATCAGCCCGATGAGCATGCCTTCCAGGAACATGGGTCCCCGGACGAACCAGTTGGTTGCGCCGATGTATTTCATAATTTCGATTTCTTCCTGACGGGCCAGCACCGTAATTTTAATGGTGTTGGAAACCACCAGCACGGAAACCACTACCAGGAACACGATAACCACCAGGGCACCGTCCTGTACCACTTTCGTTACCTTCTGGATCTTATCCACTTCTTCCTGATAAAAGCGCACATCCTCCACGCCGGTAAAGCCGCAGGCCACCTGGGATACCAGGGCGCCGCCGCCCAGATCCGACAGTTCCACCCGCAGAGAATTGGGCAGAGGGTTATCCGCCAGGCTGTCCAGCAGATAAGCGGAATCGCCGAAGCGGAGCTTGAATTCCTCCATGGCTTCTTCCCGTGTAATGTACTTGACAGACGCCACCGCATCCATTTGCGCCAGGCTGTCGGTGATGTTCTTCACTTCCGCCGCGCCGGTTTCATCCTTCAGGAAAATTTCGATGGTGTTGAATTCGTTGGCCAGCTGATCTGAAAGGTAGTTGACGTTTACGGTGATAAAGAAAAACAGGGCCAGAATCAGCAGCATGGCTGTAATGGAAAACAGCGAAGCAATGCTCATTCCCTTGTTTCGGAACATCTGCACCGCGCCCTTTTTCAGAGAGTACCAGAAACCGCTAAGCATGGACGGCACCTCCCTTCTTGTCGTAGGCAATCTTTCCGTCTTCGATGGAAATGACCCGCTTATTCATCTGTTTTACGATTTTTAAATCGTGGGTAACCATAATGATGGTAGTGCCGCGCTCGTTGATCAGTTCGAACAGATCCATGATGGACTCCGCGGTTTTCGGGTCCAGGTTGCCCGTAGGTTCGTCGGCAATCAAATATTTGGGGTTGTTGGCGATGGCCCGGGCAATGCCCACACGCTGCTGTTCTCCGCCGGAAAGTTCTCCGGGGAAATTGTCCGCATGATCCGCAATATCCACCATGGCCAGCAGCTGCGGCACCTGAGATTTAATCAGCCGGCGGCTGCAGTGCACAACCTCTTTGGCAAAAGAAACGTTTTCAAATACCGTCAGATTGGGCAGCAGGCGGTAATCCTGGAAAACCATACCGATTTGACGGCGGAAATAAGGAATTTCTCTGGCAGACAGTTCCGACAGATCCTTTCCGTCCACGGAAATAAAACCCTCGTCCGGTTCAATTTCCCGGGAGATGAGCTTGATCAGCGTGGATTTTCCGGCGCCCGTAGGCCCTACCACAAATACGAATTCCCCGTCTTCGATGGTAATGTTCGCATCGTTTAAAACGGTTTTTCCGTCATATATTTTCGAAACATTATGAAATTCAATCAATGCTTTGTCCTCTGTTTATAATAAATCAGTATGTATTATACAACAATTTTCCCTTCAAGGAAAGCAAAGACCACGGACGCTGCGTGAAGAGTCCGTGTTTTTTGCCGCCTAAGGCAGCTGACTGTTGTATTCCGCCCGGTAAATCCGTTCCGCCGGCAGCATTTCCTGCACCAGATAATTTCCGGTACCCAGAAAGCGGGTCAGTTCCCCGCCGTATACACCCCGGTTATATTTATTTACCAGAATATGCAGATCCGGCCGCAGCGACAAAAGCCGCAGCATGGTCTCCCGGCTTTTCAGAAGCCTGGTGGGCAGCGGGTCCGTTACCAGATAAATTCTGTCCGCCAGCGGAAGAATTTTTTCCAGAAACGGGTCCTCCGAAAGACCGGAGCAATCCAGCAGCACCAGGTTTCCCGGCGCGTTCTGCGCAAAGGAAAGCAGCATCTGCGGATCGTAATGCTCCGCCGGATTTTTTACGTACCAGTTAAAGCCCAGCTCCGAATTCTGTTCCGGTGACTGTCCCTGCGGAAAAAAGTGCAGAGTCCGGTCCCCGAAGCGCTGGGTAAAATTCAGGGCATCGTAGAAATAGGGACTCCCCATTTCCACCAGCGTGCGCAGCCCATCAGGCGTTCCGCCGTCCGGCAGGCCATGCTGCAGCATCTGTCCGCAGATGAAGGACGCCCCCGCCCCTCGGCAGGCGGGAATTACCGCCGCCGTCAGTTTTTTGGGCGCAGAAATACCGCACCCGGAATCCAAATTAAAAAATATCTCTTTCATAATCCCCTTGTCCCCCTGTATACGAAAACCGCCGTATGAATACAGCGGTTTCAGTATACAATATTTTACATATTTTGTCAATTCTTAAAGACCGCCGGTTTTCATCCGCCCCTTTGCGGCAGTCTCTGTCGTACCCGGATTATACCAGACCCTGGGCGTCCATGGCCCTTGCCACACGCAGGAAGCCTGCAATGTTGGCGCCTGCCACCAGGTTGTAGCCGAAGCCGTACTCCTGAGAAGCCTCTGCGCAGGAATCGTGAATGTGCTTCATAATGTTCCACAGCCGCTCGTAAACTTCCTCCCGGCTGAACACGGTGTGACCCGCATTCTGGCTCATTTCAATGGCGGAGCAGGCTACACCGCCTGCATTGGCTGCCTTGGCCGGTCCCACGATTACCCCGTGAGCCTGGAGATAATCCAGCGCCTCCTGGGTGGTGGGCAGGTTGGCGCCTTCGCAGTAGTACTTGCAGCCGCTGTCCACGATCTGCTTGGCATGCTCCAGATGCACGTCGTTCTGGGTGGCACAGGGGATATACAGATCCGCCTTGACGCCCCAGGGCTTTTCGCCCGGGAAGAACTTTGCATTGGGGAACTTTTCCGCGTAGGGTGCGCAGACATCCTTGCCGCTGGCTCTCAGCTCCAGGAAGTAGTCCACCTTTTCGCCGGTAATTCCCTCTTCGTCTAAAATATATCCGTCCGGTCCGGAGAAGGCGATCAGCTTGGCGCCTACCTGCTCCAGCTTCTGGGCGGTACCCCAGGCCACGTTGCCGAAGCCGGAAATGACCACGGTCTTGCCCTGGATGGTGTCATGATTGGCCGCCAGCATGTTCTGAATAAAGAACACGATGCCGTAGCCGGTGGCTTCGGTTCTGCCCGCCAGACCGCCGGTTTCCACGCCCTTGCCCGTCAGAACGCCCGCGTCGAACCTTCCGGTAATTCGCTTGTACTGGCCCCAGAGGTAGCCGATCTCTCTGCCGCCCACGCCCAGGTCTCCTGCGGGGACGTCGATATTCGCACCGATGTGCTTAAAAGCTTCCGTCATGAATGCCTGACAGAAGTGCATAATTTCTCTGTCGGATTTGCCGTTGGGATTAAAGTCCGAACCGCCCTTGCCGCCGCCGATGGGAAGGCCTGTCAGGGAGTTCTTGAAAATCTGCTCAAAGGCAAGGCCCTTGATCAGTCCCGGATATACGTTGGGGGCAAAGCGAAGGCCGCCCTTGTAGGGTCCCAAGGCGCCGTTGAACTGGCAGCGGTAACCCGTATTCACCTGC
Organism: Anaerovoracaceae bacterium; assembly: GCA_045639385.1. Lineage (GTDB taxonomy): Bacteria > Bacillota > Clostridia > Peptostreptococcales > Anaerovoracaceae > RUG13409. The sequence goes on from JAZUDB010000117.1 coordinate 15,791, forward strand.
ACCTGACCCTTGTCGTCGGTCCAGACCACGCGGAAGCTGACCATGTGCTCCGGCTCCAGCAGCCGTTCCATCAGCTTGCTTTCCTCCCATTCCGGATGCTTTTCCAGTACCGGTCCCAGAGAAGAAACCACGTCATCTACGCTTTGGATAAACTCCTTCTGTTCGGGATATTTCGCCTGAACGTACTCTACATATTTCTTTGTATCTGTTGCCATAGCACATTACCTCCTGAAATTTTTTATAATTGTAGCACAAAAATGCAGGAGAATAAACGATTATTTTCTGCATTGGCCGGCAGCCCGCGGAAGGATTGCAGAGTCTGCCGCTTTGGGTTAAAATGGATATAGAATACTTGCATTTTACGAGGAAAACCATGATTCTGATCAGCCTTGCCATTCTGGCCGCAGCTGCGGTCCTAAACATCAAAATGATATGCTTCGCCCTGCGGAAAAAGCCTGCGGTATCCGGAAAGTGCGTCATTCTTCCGGTGACCCGGGGCCTGATTTTCTGCGGCTGCAGCATCCTGTGCGGACTGATTTCCGGGTTCTTTCTGTTCCGCGAAAAGGCCGGCGGCATCACCCTGGGCTTTGCGCTGCTTTCCCTGCTGCTGGCTCTGGGCTGCTTAAAATGCATCCATTTTAAAATCGAATTCTATCCGGAAGGCTTTCTTCTTACCGACCGCTTCGGCCGGGAAGAAAACTTTCTGTTCAAGGACGTGGAGCGGGTCCTGCATAAAAAAGAAACCGCTGCTGCCATCTTCGTGCGGGGCAGACGCATCCGCATTCCCCGCAATGCAGTAAACCTGGGCAAATTTTTGGGCTACACCAAGCGGCAGTACCGCAGCAAACATGGCGGCGAAGCCGTTCCTCAGGATGACCTGCCGAAACCCGATGACCTTACCGTAAAGCAGCTGCCGAGAGACGCCGATGGAGCCCGGGGCGCCCTTGCGCTCCTGCGCGGACAGAAAGGTCCCTCTTCGGACATTTTCCGGGGAGCGGTTCGAAAGCCGGGCAGACGTCTTGCGGTATACATTATCATTTTTGTGCTTTTGGCGGCCCTGACCGTTATTGTGGGCATCGCATGGAAAGCACCCATCGAAGGACAAAGCGCCATCGTCAATTTCGAAGGCGGCGACTTCGGGCGCCGCAGCATCACCCTGCATTACAGCGGCGAAAACTACAGCGTCTATCAGATGAAGGCGGTATATGACCGGGAAGAACTGCAGCGCCGGGTAGAACTCCGGGCACAGTTCACCGCCCGCTATTACGAATTTGTGGATGAAGAGTATCCCGAAAACAGCGAGTTCCGGCTTCTGCAGCTGACCGGTGCCGACGGCAGAGAATTCCTGGATACGGACAAGATCGTCCGGGCGGAAAGGCTCCGCCGGCGCTCCGTTTTCTGGAGCATCCTGTCATCGCTGCTGATCTGGCTCAATTACTGCATCATTTCCATTCTGGCAGCTCGGGATCCGGACCGCTGGGGCCGGGATTTCACCCGCAGACTGCTGGGCGTAAGAAACCTGAATATTTAGGAGGCAATATCGATGACCACTTACGAAGAAGTGCTGGAAGCAGCAAGAAAATGTATCGGAGACAACTGCAAAGCCTGCCCTGTCTGCAACGGCAAGGCCTGCAGAAATACCATTCCCGGACCGGGAGCCAAGGGTTCCGGCCTGGGCGCCATCCGCAATTACGATGCGTGGCAGAATATTTTCGTCAACATGGACACCATCGCGGAAAACAAAGATCCCGACACCGGTCTGGAGCTTTTCGGAAGGCATTTTGCCCTGCCGGTGTTCGCCGCACCCGTGGGCGGTCTGAACCAGCATTTTTCCGACGTTTACGACGATCTGGCCTATAACCGGGTCCTGGTAAAAGCCTGCGCGGACTGCGGCATTGCAGCCTTTACCGGCGACGGCGTGGACCCTGCCCAGGTAAACACCGCCACCCTGGCCATCCAAAACAACGGGGGCACGGGCGTCCAGACTATCAAGCCCTGGGACATGGACACCATCCGTCAGAAATTCGAAAAAGCAAAAGAATCCGGCTGCTTTGCGGTGGCCATGGATATTGACGCGGCAGGACTTCCCTTCCTGAAGGGCAAAATCCCTCCCGCGGGCAGCAAAACCGTGGAGGAGCTGAAGGAAATCGCGTCCCTCACCGACAAGCCCTTTATTCTGAAAGGCATTATGACCGTAAAAGGCGCCCTGAAAGCCAAAGAAGCAGGCGCGGCAGGCATCGTGGTCTCCAACCACGGCGGACGGGTGCTGGACGGCTGCCCGGCCACGGCGGATGTGCTGCCGGAAATTGCAGAGGCTCTGCAGGGCAGCGGTCTGAAGATTTTCGTGGACGGCGGTATCCGCAGCGGTCTGGACGTATTTAAAGCCCTGGCCCTGGGTGCGGACGCAGTACTCATCGGCCGGCCCTACATCACCGCGGTGTACGGCGGCGCAGAAGAAGGCGTACGCATCCTGACCGAAAAACTGCGCAGCGAGCTGGACGACACCATGCGCATGTGCGGCGTGTCCTCGCTGGCGGAAATCACCCGGGACTGCGTGCGGAAATAACAGGACGAGAATAAAATGCTCATATTCGCCGCAAAAACCGGCGTTTATGAGCAGAAGCTAAAAGTCAAAAAAAGAAAAGTGCTCATAAATCTTTTCATTTCACAGATTTATGAGCGCTTTTTTAAGTTTTATTTTGGTTTTTCGGCGTCACACTGCTCATATATTCAGCCGAAGCCGCAATATATGAGCACGAAATCTCTTCCGAAGTGCTCATAAAACCTTATTTCCTCGTTTTTTATGAGCATTTTCAACAAACCCAAATATCCTAAATTTCGACTTACGGGTTACATATGAGCATTTCTTCTGCAAAGCACCCGTTATACGAAAGCAGATAGAACACATAGTGTTGAGCGATCGAACCGGAACTTGTTATCACAATACAATCCGCCACTTCATTATCTCGGCCATAACATAGTTTGAATTGTTCAGGTTGTCCAATTCAGTAGAAGAATCTCCGCACCAGGTAACAAACCCGTCTTCGGAAAACGAAACGGATGAATCTAATAATTCGTAATTAATCGCTTTGATTTGGAGATCTTTTATTCCTTCGAAGCATAGTTCCACAAGCGTATCATTTATGCTTGTTACCATCACATTAAGTATCAATTGTGATTTGTGGGGGTCTATGAAACATGGATTGCCCCAAGTATATCCTAAATGCTGGTAGTTTGCCGAGATAATATACCCATCATGCAGGCCGTTAACCTTTGTTAAAAATGCAGATACATCTTGTTCGTTTCTTATCTCATAATACCCCATAAAATAACCTCCCTGCAGTATGCTCGTCCGGTCAGCAGCGAATTCAGTTTTTAACGAGTTTGAAGATTGTCAATAAAACCTTTAAGGTTTTTTTCCTGGCCTTCAATGCCAAGCACTTTTTTAGAAATCAAGAAATTTCCCGCGTCTCCTTCTAAGAATTCAACTTTGATATTGTAAAACAGAGAAAAGATTCCTTTTTTTATGGTGACCTTCTTTATATCCAAGGGAACACGAATGGTCCAGCCGATTCTTTTTGAGCGTCCTTCCAGAAGTGCAATCAGCAAGTAGTGTTCTGTTAATCCCAAAAAACCGAACCAATGACCATTTTTCTGTTTAATTGTCCCATAGACCGGATAAAGTAATTTTTCGCCATCCTCTAATAAGGCAGATAAGGATTCTGTCATCAATTTCGCATAGGTCACATTAATACCTCTCAAATTGTCTGCTCTAAATATTTAGTTTCGCCTCAATAAATGGGATATTCCGCCTTTATTTTTTCTTTAAAAATATCTATGGAATTTAAAAGTTCAGTCCCCACTCCACGTCACACCAGTCCACAACGCCGTGATATGCCCGCAGAGAGCAGACGCATTTCGGAGCTGATATAGCGCATCTCGCCGCTTTCCGGACTGTCGCCTTCATATTCATGATAAATTCTCCAGTCGCCGGCGGATTCTTCTCTGAAATAGTAAACTTCACCGGAATCCTCAAGGCTTCCGTGAATCGCAATTACCTGCTTACCATCCCGGGGGTTGGCTTCGATATGGTTCACCGAAACATCGGCGTAACGCTTTCCGGTCCAGGGATTCTTGTTCTGACTGAGCTTGACCACGTCTCCCGGACGCATATCATCGATAAAGCTGTCGTCGAATTTGATGGGCTTTACCTTGTACACCTTTGCCACCAGGCCGTCATCCGTCTCCTCGATATCGTTGGAGACCAATGCATCGTAAATGCCCGTCTTGGTATCATCGTAAGCAGCTTTCTTTGCAGCTTCCTCTTCGGCTTTCTTTTTTGCCTCTTCTTCCGCCTTCTTTGCAGCTTCCTCTTCGGCTTTCCTCTTGGCTTCTTCCTCCGCTTTCTTTCTGGCTTCTTCCTCTGCCCTGCCGTCACTCACCCAGGAGGCTTTCAGTGTCACATCTTCACTTTTTTTATAGTCATTTCTTCAAAATCCGACCGGAAATGGGAAAAATAATGACAAAAACGCTTGTTTTCATATATTATGACATTATGATTGGTATTTTCGGACATCATACGGGAATCATACCGTCATACGCGGATATTATCCCGATATTCACGGCCAAATCACAGACATCTGTCGATGATTACAAGTCCTTGAAATTATTATACAGGACGGTTCTGCAATAGAAAATACCGTTTGCCATAAAGAAAGCGGGAAACAGTACAAAGCGCTGCGGGGTTTCCCTCCTGCAGATAAAAAAACACATATTTCTTTAATAAACTTAATTTGCGTTGAGATTTGTTCTGCCGAAACCGTAGTATATGGGTGAAGCAGAAAGGAAGGTGACGGATTGGACGACAGCAGAATCATTGAATTGTTCTTTGAACGCTCGGACCGGGCAATCATTGAGCTGTCAAATAAATACGGCGCAGTCTGCAGCAAAATCGCCGACAACATACTGAACAACCGGCAAGACGCCGAAGAATGCGTAAACGATGCCTATCTCGGCGTCTGGAACACCATACCGCCCCAGAGGCCGGACCCGCTTTTAAGCTACGTCTGCCGCATTGTCCGGAACCTGGCACTCAAGAAATATCACGAGAATACTGCGCAGAAAAGAAACAGTTATTACGATGCCGCCCTGGATGAAATTGCAGATTGTATTCCGGCATCATACTCCGTCGAAGACGAAGTGATGGCAAAGGATCTGGCAAATGCGATCAACGGTTTTCTGGAAACGCTGGATCCGCAAAGCCGGATCATGTTTATCCGCAGGTACTGGCATGCCGATTCGGTGGAAGAAATTGCCGCACTGTTTCACAAGAGCAATCATTACATTTCGGTCCGGCTTTCCCGCATCCGGAAAGCCTTGAAACAACACCTGGGAAAGGAGGAGCTGCTTCCATGAAAAAAGAAGATGTTTCTCAGATCATCAGTCAGATTGATGAAAAATACGTAAAAGAAGCAACGATGTTTGCTTTAGAAAACAGCCGCCAGAGCATGCCCCCAGAAAGAAGGGAAAAAGCGCCCCGCAGATTTCGGGGAAAAGCGCTGGCAGCTTGCCTGGCACTGATCGTAATCATCGGTTCCACCGCCGCCGCAGCTGCAGCGGAATCCAAAGAATACAATAATGCGGTCGCCTTTTTTGAAGAGAACGGACTTTCGGCGGAGGGACTCAGCAGATCAGAAGTGAAAGCAGTTTACAGAGATATCACACAGAAAAAGTTTTCGTACGGAAAGACGGCGGATGTGATCCAACAGGCCGTTCCCGGCCGGGAGATTTCCCAGCACGAGCCGACACCGGAAGAAATTGCCGCCCTTTGGGACGGAATCCTCCTTAAAAACTCAGTTTCGGGAAAAGGGATCAGCTTCCGCATAGATACACAGTACGTTACCGATGAAAAACGGGGCTTTGACGTATTGGAAAAGAGCATGCTGCACTGCTGTCAGAACGGAGAGATCCTTTGGACCGCGGAATTCCGGGATTTTTACATATCCGATTATGCGCATACAAAAGAAGGAACGGTAATCTGGGGATCCGGAGAATGGTTTTCTTCCGCCGACCCGCAGTACAGCTGGATTGCCCTTGTGGATGAAAACGGCAGCATAAAATGGCAGAAACGCCTTGACCACGGATTCCATAACGAATTCGTTGCATCCATACTTGCCAACGGAGACGGTACCTGGGCGGTAATCAGCCGGGGCGATTTAAAGTTTGTCTGCCTCAGCTGTTATGATTCTGCTGGGAATGAACGCAGCTTCCATAAAACAGAAGTGGGAAATTACGGAAT
>JAZUDB010000118.1:0-8282 GCA_045639385.1 Anaerovoracaceae bacterium
AGGATATTCCGGTTTCTTTGAAATGCTCATAAAAAACAAGAAAAAGGGGTTTTATGAGCATTTTTTGATGCCGCAAAAAACGTTTTCGAGGTAGGAATTCTTGCAAGGATTGAAATAACTGCACCAAATGAACAGAAAGAAGCTGAAATAACTGCACCAAACGAACAGAAAGAAGTTGAAATAACTGCACCAAACGAACAGAAAGAAGTTGAAATAACTGCACCTGTGAGGTGCGGCGATTGAAATTTACAGTCTCTTCAGCACTTTCGGAATCTCCGAAAGGCTTCTTACCTCTGCGTCGATGCGCAGATTCGTGGCGTTTTCCTGTCCCTTTGGGTTGAACCAGATGCAGGCAATGCCCGCGTTGTTGCCACCGGTCATATCGCTGGTCAGGGAGTCGCCGATGATGACGGTGCGGGCCGGGTCGTAGTCCGGAATCCGGACAGCGCAGGCGTCGAAGTAGGCCTTGTCCGGCTTGGGAATGCCAATCTGTTCGGAGATGAATACGTCGTCGAACAGTTTCCCGAGGCCGGAAATCCGCAGTTTGTTTTCCTGGGCCACCACGCTGCCGTTGGTGACGGCGTACTGCCGGCAGAGGGCCGAAAGATGCTTCAGCACCGGAACACTGTCTTCAAAAAGTACCGGATTGCGGCCCAGGGCTTCCTGGTAGTCCAGGTTCATCTTTACCGGGTTCTTGCCGGTCATGCCCATGGTTTGAAACCATTCCGCAAAGCGGCCCGGATACAAATCCGCTTTTTCCACCTGTCCCAGCTCCAGCTGCTGCCACCAGCGGGTATTGATTTTTTTGTATGCTTCTATCTGCTCCGGGGTGGCGGTAATGTCCTGCAATTCCATGCATTCCCGAAGACTGATGTCCTCGGATGCCTCGAAATCGATCAGGGTGCCGTCCACGTCCCAGAGGATGGTGTTGAATTTTCCGATCATAGATTCTTTCGTAAATACTGCTCAGCGGATAAAGTTGGTTCCCTGCCGCGGTTCTTTTTCCGGCAGGCCGAATTTTTCCTTGCCCAGGGCAATGCTCTTGATCAGGAACGCCATGTTTCTTGCCATGGTGCGTACGGTCTGCAGTCCTTCCAGATCCTGGGCGGCTTCGCCGGGTGCGGTGCCGTGCACGCTGTTCCAGTACTGGCTGGAGGCCACGGGCATGCCGCTGATGGTGAAGTATTTGTTCAGCTGGTCGAAGGAAGCGGAGCATCCGCCTCTTCTGGCGACGGCAATGGCAGCACCCACCTTCATGGTGGTGTCAAAGCTGCAGCTGTAGAACAGCCGGTCCAGGCAGGCCGTCAGGGTGCTGTTGGCGGAGGCGTAGTATACTGGAGACGCGGCAATCAGACCGTCTGCATCCCGGAATTTTTCCGCGATTTCATTTACTGCGTCATCGAAGACGCATTTGCCGGTTTTGCGGCAGGACGCGCAGGCAATGCAGCCCCGGATGTCCTGATTTCCCACGCGGATGACTTCGGTTTCGATGCCTTCCGCATGCAGGACTTTTACCGCCTCGGCAATTGCCAGGGTGGTATTGCCCTCGGGACGGGGGCTTCCGTTCAGAATCAGTACTTTCATGTGCTTCCTTTCTATAGAAATGGGCGCGCCCCGGTGGGGGCGGCCTGCTTGTTTCTCGTTGAGCGCGTCATTTGCCGGGCGCGCCGTTTGTTTTTATGCGTTCTGCAGGAATGCTCTGTAACCCTTGTAGGTTTCGTATACGTCTGCCTTGGAGGTTACTTCGTAGGGGGCGTGCATGGAGAGTACCGCAACGCCGCTGTCAATCACGTTCATGCCGTACTTGGCCATGATGTAGGCGATGGTTCCGCCGCCGCCCACGTCTACCCTGCCCAGTTCGTTGAACTGGTAGGAAACCTTGGCGCCATCCATAATCTTGCGGACCTTTGCCACGTATTCCGCGTTGGCATCGTTGCTGCCGCTCTTTCCGCCGGAACCGGTGAACTTGTTGTAGCACATACCGTTGCCCAGGAAGGCTGCGTTCTTCTTCTCGAAGGCTTCGCCGTAGAGGGGATCAAAGCCCGCACTTACGTCGGAGGAGAGCATGAAGGAATTGGCCAGAGCCAGGCGGCTGCCGGTGTAGGGGTCATCGCCCTGAGCTGCCACGATCTGTGCCACCACGTTTTCGAAGAACAGAGAGGACATACCGGTAGCGCCTACGGAACCGATTTCTTCCTTATCTACGATGAGGCAGCAGGAGGTTCTCTTTAAGGGCTTGTCTTCGTCCAGCTGTGCCAGCACGGAGGTATAGGCGCAGACCTTGTCGTCCTGGCCGTATGCCAGGATCATGCTGCGGTCGAAGCCCATGTCTCTTGCGGGACCCGCCGGAACCACGGTCAGTTCTGCAGAGATAAAGTCTGCTTCTTCCATCTTATATTTGCTCTTGAGGAAGGCCAGTACGTTTGCCTTGACGGCGTCTTTCTGTCCTTCTTCCAGTTTGGTTTCGTCCAGGGGCTGGCTGCCGATCAAAAGATCCAGATTTTCTCCGGTGACCACTTCTGCTGCAGATTTCTGCATCTGTGCCTTGGAAAGGTGAATCAGCAGATCGGTAAAGCAGAATACCGGATCCTTGGGGTCGTCGCCGATGCAGACCTTTACGGTCTTGCCGTTCTTCAGGCAGACTACGCCGTGAATGGCCATGGGCTGTGCCACCCACTGATACTTCTTAATACCGCCGTAATAGTGGGTATCCAGATAAGCCAGGGAGTCTGTTTCGTACAGAGGATTTCCCTTGATGTCGGCTCTGGGGCTGTCGATGTGGGCGCCCAGAATGTTCATGCCGTTCTTCACCGGTTCTTCGCCGATCTGGAAAAGAGCCAGGGTCTTGTTCATGCAGATGGCGTAGAGCTTGTCGCCGGTCTTGACGGTTTTGCCGCCGGCCAGTGCTTCGTTTACGTCCACATAGCCCGCTTTCTTGGCCATGTCGATGGTCAGATCCACGCATTCCCGCTCAATTTTTCCTTTTGTAATAAAATCCTTGTAACCGTCGCAGACGCGGTTCAGGTCTTTTAAGTCCTTTGCCTTGTATTTTTTCCAGGCATTCTGATTTTCCATGAGAATTCCTCCTTAATAAATTTTGAATATTATACCACATTTCTTGCAGAAGATGCCATATAAAGGAAAAGAAAAAAGGGCGCGGAGAGTATTTCTCTTCCGCGTCCTTTCCATTGTATTTTTTTGTGATGTGCCGTTATTCGCCGAACTTTTCACGGGAAAGACGATAGAGGTCGATGTAGAACTGGGGGTTGTCGGAAAGTCTGGTGGAAACAACCGCTACTCTTTCCTTGTTGCCGTATTCATCGACAAATGCCTGGGCAGCCTTTTCGGTTTCTTCTGCGTTCAGTCCCTTAATGGTGCCGCAGGGGGTCCACATCTGAAGCTTGGATGTGAGCTTGCCGTAAACATCATGATAATCGTTGATGTCGGTCATGCCCTGCCAGGTATCCCAGCCGGCAGCTTCGATGCACTGTACCAGATTCAGAAGGTGTCCGCAGCTGTGAAGTTCGCAGGTGTAGCCCAGTTCGTGAATTCTGTCTGTAACCTTCTTCATGTAGGGAACGATCATTTCGTTGACAACTCTTGCGTTGAAGAACGGGGAATGCTGTGCGCCCCAGTCATCGTGGAATGCAAATCCGTCGATTCCGTCGCCGTAGTATTTTGCAGCGTGTTCTACCAGGTCGATCCAGAAGTCGGAGAGGGCTTCGAAGATTTCCTTTACGTAGGGCTTGGAAGCCTTGTTCATCAGCGCAAAGGCAGCCGGACCGAAATCCATGAAGGAGATCAGTCTTTCGAAGAATCCGGTAAAGACGCAGAGGTTCTGGTATTTTTTATGGTTTGCCAGGTATTCCTTATTCTTTAAAGCACTTCCTTCCCAATCCCAGTCGTCCAGATTCGGGAAATGAATAACTTCCTTCCATTTTGTAATGTCCGTAAGGGTGGGGTTGCCGGGTCTGGTAATGGAACCGTGGGCTTCGGGAACGTATTCCCAGGTAATGCCGAAGATATCTTTTCCGCCGTACTGACCCTGATATTTTTCGCCTTCGATAACAAATGCTCTGGCAGGGTTGTCCGGGATAATGGCCGGGCAGAACCAGGTTACATCGCCGGAACCGGGAATCCATTCGGGATTTCCGTGCATGGCTCTTCTGTAGTTTTCTCTGACACTGATCGGGGTATCCAGTTCCAGCAGGGAGAGCCGGGGAGCCTGGGGTGTGGGCAGCTGGATGCGGGGATTCGCAATTTCTTTGGGATCAAATTTCATTATAACGATTTCCTTTCAAAAAAATTTTTTCCAAAATAAATGAAATACTTTTTATAATTATATAAGAAGTATACAGGATTCCCCGCAGGAAATAAAGAGCGGCCCGCGGAAAGTTGTAAAATTTCTAAAACAAGGGCAAAACAAGCGGCTTTTATGGGGTTCTATCGAATCAATCGAACGATTTATCAAATCAATGAAGTTTTATCTATGCGTTTTTTTGTGTACAATGTATGAGGCTGATTCATGAAAAAGGTGAATAATATGAAATCTGCTAATGAAATTTAAAGCCTTTGGGCTTAAATAACGCTATTATTCTTGCGGACCAAAAATTATCTAGGGAGGAATAAAATTATCATGGATAAAAAACCCGCGTCTAAAACTTTATTACGTTTCTGGGGTGTATCCAGTATTGGTACCCAGTTAATTGCGAACATGGACAATACGTTCTTTTCGTATTTCCTGACAGACATCGCACTGTTCCCGGTTGCACTTGCCGGGTCTATCATGACCGTTTCCAGCGTGATCACACTCATCACCGGATTCTTTGTCGGCGCATTTATCGGTATGGTTAAGCCGATGAAGTGGGGTCGTTTAAGATCTTATCTGCTTGTTACCCCGCCGCTCATGATTCTCTTTTTCCCGATCAAGTATTCTGTTCTGGGAAATAATGTCGGCGCGGCGATTCTGATTGTTGCCGTAACGGTTATCGGCGGTTTCGCATCCAGCCTTGCATACACTGCAGACTTCGCACTGGTACAGGAAATTGCATCTACTCCGGAAGAGAGAGTTAAGCTGAACTCCAACAGAATGGTTGGATCCAATGCCGGCCGACTGATTACCAGCTATGCGATCCCGACATTCGTCGCTTTCGTTACCGGTATGATGACAGAACAGAAGGCATACTTCGTTCTGGCTCTGATCTTCGCCGTTCTGTACTTCGTTACATTCTATGCACACTTTAAGATGTCTGACGGATACGAATATCAGACAGGCTCTGCAAAGCAGGACGAGAACTTAAAGCTGAAGGACATCATTCAGGCCTTCGCTACCAACAAGTATCTGTTCTACATCGTTTTTGCAGACCTTTCTTCCAACGTCGGATCCTTCCTGATTCCTGCGCTGAACGTTTACTATTACAAGTACGTTGCGGCAGAACTGCCCAACGTCGGCCTGGCCGTTCATCTTTGCTGCTCCTCCATCATGGGCCTGGTCGGCGCCTATGTTGCCGGTGTGGTAGGAAAGACCAAGCTTGGCAAGAGATGGATCCTGAGTATTGCGTACGCAACCATTGCGGGCATCCTGATTGCTTCTTACCTCGTTGCCATGAAGAACGCCATCGCATTCTTCGTGCTCCAGATTATCATGCAGGGAATCGTCGGATTTACCCAGCCACTGGAATCCGACCTTTACATGGACGTTGCTGTTTACCATGAATGGAAAACAGGCAAGAACTGCACCGCATTTATCATGGGTCTTCTGAGCATTCCGGTAAAGCTTGCCGGTGTTGTAAAGAGCTTCTCTCTTACCGCAATTCTGGCCGCTGCAGGATACGTTGCAGGCGCAGCTGCCACTCCGGAACTGCTGAAGGGTATCTGCAAGGGATATATTCAGGCACCGCTGTGGGCGCCTCTGCTCGGTCTGGTAATCATGCTCTTCCTCTTCAATCTGAATCAGGACAAGATGGATCAGATGCAGCAGGAAGTAAACGAAAGAAGAAAGGCACATGCCGAAGCTGCCATCGAAGAAGATCTGTCCGACATGTAGTTTCGCAGTCAACGAAAAACCATCTTCAAAATAATATTCAAAAAGCGAGTCAATCGACTCGCTTTTTGGGTACAAACTTTACATTATATACAAAATAGTGTAAGATAAAAATGTATTTTTAGTATTATTAATTGCTTGTTTCCATGCTGATATTTCATGAATAGTGACCAGTTACTTAAATTTAAGACAATCGCGGAATGCGGGTCAATGTCAGATGCAGCAAAAAAGCTTTATTTGGCGCAGTCTACGCTGAGCTATACCGTAAATCAACTGGAAGAGGAATTGAACGTCAAGCTTTTTATCCGAGATAAAAAGAAGTTGGTAATTACCTCCGACGGGAAGAAGCTTCTTCAATATGCGGACGACGTTGACAGTATTATCAATAATGCGAAAAATGCATTTATTAAAAATCGAAAGCTGAAAATTTCCGCGAACAATATCGGTGCAGCTTTTCTCCTCAGCAACTACCCGAAGTCCAAAATCGAAAGCATAGATCTTTTTAATATGGATGAACGGACGCTGTTCGAGAATCTTACCACGGGAAAAATCGACATTGCGGTTTGCGATGAGTATTTCATGAAGGAGGTCAACAACCGGGTCTCTCCGGCCAAAACCCAGCGAATATCAAAGTTTTTGATTTGCCGGGAACAGCTTGGCGTGTTGGTCCCGCCCTCCCACAGTATGTACGACCGCAAATTCCTGCAGTACGAAGACCTGGCGAACGAACCCCTTTGCGTGCGGATCGGGAATACAGCCATCAAGAGCTGGGCAAACGCGATTTCCGAAATCACAGGCTACGGACTGAAAATCGATTTCGAAATCGACGATTATTCTTACGATCTGCTGCGGGATTCCATTACCTATCCGGAGCTGGTGTGCATCAACAGTATTGTGAATTACAGCCCGAAGCACGAGAATGCCGGCGGCTACAGATTTGTTAAGATCAACGACAGATATTCCAGCCGATTGGTGTACATGTGGTATCTGCAGCGGAACAGCGACCGAATTCAGCCTTTGATTGAAGGTCTGAAAACATATTATTCCGGCGATCGTGCCTCGGAAGCGGAAAGAGAGTAACGCCAGCAGACTGGCGTTCAATGGTGGAAAATTATGACGAGTTTTTTTGAAAGAGTAGGTATGGCAATTCTGGACGAATTCATCGGGAGCATGAGCTTGCCCTTATGTGTGGGCGTGTTTCTTTTGCTGTCCTTTGCCATTTGCTTCTATTTTATTTATTCCAACTACAGAAATGCAATCCTGTCGATTGCCGTGGAATCGGAATATCGGCAGATTTACGAAAAATACAGACATGACAAAAGCGTTGCATCGGGAAAAGCCATAGGCTTCTTAAAAAGAAACAGATATATGTTCCTGGGCGATATTTTTGAAACTGCGGCAAAGTGTTTTGCCGGTGTATGCTTTGCGTACGGAATGGCCGGTGAGATTTCGTCCCGCGGTCTGGAAACAAATTTCCCGTTTACCGAGACGCTGTATCAGATGCTGGTGAAAAACTATTCCATTGCATTTTCTCTGCTGTTTATCGCCCTTATGGCCTGCGTAATGCATTACTACGGCTTCTCCACCATTACGAATGTATCGCTGGTGGAAACCTCCACGGCGATTGTTGTCGAAATGATCTGCATTGCACTTCTGTGCGTATTTGTTCCCGCAGGCTTTATTCTGTTCATGGATATCTTTAATATGGCGGAGTGTCTGCTGATTCTGCTCAATGTAAATACGCTCAGAGCGCGGAACGTAAAACGTTTGGAACCGTCGATCCGTCATTTTGACTTCGACAGCAAGGACACGAACGAGCCCAAACGGAAGAAGTCCAAGCGCGGTCGGAATTAAAGCCGAAATTTATAAACATTTCGAATTTGTTGATAGATTCATAGAAAAGGTGTTGCGATGCAGCACCTTTTTTCTATTGAATAATATACAAATCCTTTTTAAAATTAAAATGATATAAATTCATAAGGATAAGAGGTGTACACAATAGTTCAGTCATTAGATCAATCGCAAGTTATTATCAGTCGTTTCGACTGAGAAGGGAGAAAAAATGAGCGAAAAAGTAGTAAGAGACAGAAGAAATGAGCCGCTTAGCACGGCCATTAAGCTGTTCTGGGGTATTGGTAACGGAGTTATGGTTCTCAGTACCACAATGAGCAGCTACTATCAGACAATCTGGGAAACAGATATTGCAAAGTTCACACCGGCTACAATCGGTCTGGTTTCT
>JAZUDB010000119.1:0-9137 GCA_045639385.1 Anaerovoracaceae bacterium
TTGATGATTGCGGGCCTGTTCCGCAGCTTCTCCGTAAAGTGAACGTTTTCATCCAATCGGTCCAGGGCGTTGTCCACTGCCCGACGGATGGCGATTACGTCTTTCCGGCGGTCGTAGGCCTCCGTCCCGAAGGATTTCGGAAGAACCACATAGTCCTTCAAATAGTCCAGATCTTCTGCTTTTTCTATGACGACGGTGCTTTTTTCGGTATGTTCCATGGAATTCTTTTCTGCGGCAGAGCCGCGTTCTTCTGTGATAGGCTTTCTGTAACCTATTATAAAATAAAAAAGTGCCCTGCGGCACTTTTTATTCGTCCAGCAGCGCAATGGCTCTGGCATATTTGCTTCTGTTTTCCGGAATCAAAGCGTATTCGGCGGCAATTGTGTCTGTCAGTTCCAGAACGTCTTCCAGGGAACCTGCGTAAAGTTCAATTTCCAGTTCGGAAACCGCTTCTTCTTTTTCTCCGCCGATAACCCGGCCCTGATCCACGGAAAGCTCCGCAATTCCGGTACCGGTATACACTTTCAGCCGGCGGCGGGTAATGTCGGTCTGCACCAGCGGCAGCAGTTCCTTTCCCTCCAGCAGGGTTTCCATGCGCTGTCCGTCCAGGCTCTGCTCAAATACTTCCCGGGGAATATCCTTTACATCTTCGCTGCTGCCCAGGGGAACGTTGATCTCCTGGTGCTCGAAAAGACCGTTCATGGCCGGATGTCCGCCCCATTTCAGGGTGGCGAAGCTGGATTCGTTCTCTTTGCGCACCCGGATGGTAACGTTGTTTGCCCGCAGGGCCTGATCGGCTGTATCGTAATAAACCGCAAACATTTTCACGGTTTCCGGATGAATGATTTCGCCGTATTTTCCTTTCATGGCGTCTTCCCAGATGCGGTCTGCCGTGGCTTCATCGGGAAGGGTGTATTTTGTTTCCTGTTCCATAACTCCTCCAAAACAGGAGAAATAGTATCAGACATCAATAATCTTTGCAAGTATTTCTTTAATGTGATATACTTTTAACTTGTCCTATTGTGGACTGAATAAGGAGGAATTTTAAAATGAAAACAACATTTGTTGGCAAGGAAAACAATCAGATTACATTTACCGTCGAATTTACAGCAGAAGAATTCGATGCTGCAACACAGAAAGTTTATCTCAGAGAGAGAGGCAGCATCGCCATTGACGGTTTCAGAAAGGGCAAAGCTCCCCGCAGCATCATCGAAAAGAAGTACGGCAAGGGCGTATTCTTCGAAGACGCACTGGACGATCTGCTCAGAGAAAGCTATCCGGCAGCACTGGACGAACTGAAGATTGAACCGATTGACAATCCGGATGACGTTACCCTGGGCGAAGAAAAGCTGGAACAGCACAAGGGCTTTACCGCAACATTCAAGGTTTCCGTAGCACCGGAAGCAGAACTGAACGAATACAAAGGCATTGAAGTACCTTTCAAAGAATATAAAGTAGAAGACGAAGACGTAGACCTGGAAATCGAAAACCTTCGCCGCAGAAACGCACGTCTTGTAGATACGGAAGTTGCGGAAGACGGAGACACCGTGGACATCGACTATGCAGGATTCATCGGCGACGATCAGTTTGCCGGCGGCACCGCAGAAAACTATTCCCTGAAGCTGGGTTCCGGCACATTTATCCCGGGATTTGAAGATCAGCTGATCGGCGTAAAGGCCGGAGACGAAAAAGACGTTGTCGTTACTTTCCCGGAAGATTACTCCGCAGAAAACCTGGCTGGAAAAGAAGCTGTCTTCAAGTGCAAGGTTCACGGCGTAAAGAAGGAAGAACTGCCGGAACTGGACGATGAATTCGCAAAGGACGTTTCCGAATTCGATACCCTGGAAGAACTGAAGGCTTCCACCAGAGAAAAGCTGGAAAAGACCGCTGCAGATCAGAACGAATACACCGGAAAGAACGCAGCTCTGCTGAAGCTCTGCGAACTCAACCCCGTAGAAATTCCGCAGGTTATGATCGATGACGAAGTCAACCAGATGTACAACGACTACATCCAGAGACTGGTGAACCAGGGAATCTCCGCAGACGCCGTTAAGAAGTATCTGAAGAACTCCGAAGAAAACATCAAGGAAAACTTCAAGGCTGACGCAACTGCAAGAGTACACGCCAACATTCTGACCAAGGCAATCATTGCCAAGGAAAACATCGAAGCAAGCGACGAAGAACTGGAAGCTGAATTCGAAGACATGTCCAAGCAGTATCAGATGAGCGTGGAAGAAGTAAAGAAGGCTATGGCCGGAAGCGAAAGCATTATCAAGGAAGATATCGCTTACAGAAAGGCTGTACAGTTCGTTTACGACAACGCAAAGTTTGTAGAACCGGCAGAAGAACCGGCAGAAGAATAATATAAAAGGAAATAACGTATGAGCAATCTTGTACCTGTTGTAGTTGAGCAGACCGCCGGCGGCGAACGCTCCTACGACATTTATTCCAGACTGTTAAAGGATCGGATCGTATTTATCGATGGCGAAATCAATGACGCCACCGCAAGTCTTGTCGTGGCGCAGCTTCTGTTCCTGGAAGCGGAAGATCCGGATAAAGACATCAGCATGTATATTATGAGCCCCGGCGGGGTCATCAGCAGCGGTTTTGCAATCTATGACTGCATGCAGCTGATTAAGCCGGATGTTTCTACCATCTGCGTGGGTATGGCGGCCTCCATGGCTGCATTCCTCCTTAGTGCAGGCACGAAGGGAAAACGCTACGTACTGCCCAACGCAGAAGTCATGATTCATCAGCCCAGCGGCGGTGCTCAGGGTCAGGCTACCGATATTCAGATTGCGGCGGATCACATTCAGAAGCTCCGCGAAAGACTGAACCGCATCCTCGCGGCCAACACCGGCCAGAGCCTGGAAAAGATTGCTGCAGATACCGAAAGGGATAACTATCTTACTGCCGAAGAAGCCGTGGCATATGGTCTTGTAGACAAGGTAGTGGAGAAGAGATAATGCCGAAATACGATAGTTCAAAAGAATTGACATGTTCTTTCTGCGGCAAGCCGCAGAGCATGGTAAAGCGTCTGATTGCAGGCCCCGGTGTCTACATCTGCGACGAGTGTATTACCATGTGCCAGTCCATTCTGGACGAAGAGTTTTCTAAGATCAAAGAGGAAGCGAGCCTGGAATTCAACGGCCCGCTTCCTACACCCAAAGAAATTCATCAGGCGCTGTCCGATTACGTCATCGACCAGGACAGAGCAAAGAAGATTCTTGCGGTGGCCGTTTATAACCATTATAAGCGGATTTACGGACTGGAAAAGAACGCAAAGACCGGAGAGGAAACCGAGGATGTGGACGTTCAAAAGTCCAACATCATTATGATCGGACCCACCGGTTCCGGAAAAACTTTGCTGGCACAGACGCTGGCAAAGCTGCTTGACGTGCCCTTTGCCATTGCGGATGCCACCGCACTGACCGAAGCCGGTTACGTGGGCGAAGACGTGGAAAATATCCTTTTAAAGTTGCTCCAGGCTGCCGATTGGGATCTGGAAAAGGCTCAGAAGGGAATTATCTACGTAGATGAAATCGACAAGCTGGCAAGAAAAACCGACAATCCGTCCATTACCAGGGACGTCTCCGGAGAAGGTGTGCAGCAGGCATTGCTGAAGATTCTGGAAGGTACGGAAGCCAACGTTCCGCCTCAGGGCGGCCGCAAGCATCCCCAGCAGGAGTTTATTAAGTTTGATACCACCAATGTGCTTTTCATCTGCGGCGGTGCTTTTGACGGTCTGTCCAAGATCATTCAGCGCCGTCTGGGCGAGAAAACCATCGGATTCAATGCACATCCGGTTTCCGTGAAAGAAGATGACGTGGATATCAATTCTCAGGTGCAGAGCGAAGACCTGCTTCACTACGGCCTGATTCCGGAATTCATCGGCCGCGTGCCGGTGATTGCCACCCTGGATGACCTCTCCGTGGAAGCGCTCATGCGCATTATCGTAGAGCCGAAGAACGCACTGCTGAAGCAGTACCGGAAGCTTCTTGCCTACGACGGCGTAGAGCTGGAAATGGAAGAAGCCGCCATTCGCCGCATTGCGGAAAAAGCCGCGGAAAAGAAAACCGGCGCCAGAGGGCTTCGGGCCATCGTGGAAGAGGTCATGACGGACGTCATGTATGAGGTTCCGTCCCGCGAAGATATAAATAAGATCGTGATTACCAAAGAAGACATTGATAACGGAAAAGTTGCGATATGAGTGAATTAATGCCGCTGATCCCGTTAAGAGGGATTACCGTATTTCCGAATACCGTGGTTCATTTTGATCTGGGCCGGGAAAAGTCCATCACTGCGCTGGAACGCGCCATGCTGATGAGCCAGACGATTTTTGTCACCTCCCAGAAAGATGACGATACGGATCTTCCCACCGCAAACGATATTTATAAAATCGGTACCGTGGTGAAGGTAAAGCAGATGCTGAAGCTGCCGGGCGATAACGTCCGCGTGCTTGTGGACGGTCTGTACCGGGCGAACCTGGATGAAATGGTGCAGGAAACACCGTATTTCCTGGCATCCGTTTCTCAAATTGAAGAAAACGATCCGGAAGCACCGGAAAAGGATGCGGTCGCCCTGATGCGCACCCTGGTTTCGCTGTACACGGAATATTCTCAGGCCCATCCCAAGGCACTGGGTGACAGCAATGTTTCCGTAGATAATATCAAAAAACCGGGCGTTCTGGCGGATACTGTGGCTTCCAATCTGAAGCTGAAGACCGAAGATACCCAGCTGGTTCTGCAGACCATCGACGTAAAGGAACGTCTCCATACGGTCATCGATATCGTAAAGAGAGAAAATGATATTCTGAAACTGGAAGACAAAATCAATTCCAAGGTCAGACATTCCATGAACAAGTCTCAGCGGGAATACTATCTCCACGAGCAGATGCGCGCCATCCGTGAAGAACTGGGGGACAAAGAAGATACCCGCGGCGAAGCCGATGCATGGATGAAAAAGCTGGAGGAACTGCATCTTCCGGAAAACACCGAAAAGAAAATCGCAAAAGAAATCGACAAATTTTCTAAAATGCCCGGAAACTCCTCGGATGTTCCGGTGTACAGAAATTATATAGAAACGCTGCTTTCCCTGCCGTGGAATGAATCCTCCGTTGATGAACTGAATCTGCCGGCTGCAGAAAAGATTCTGAATGCGGATCATTACGGTATGGAAAAGGTAAAGGACCGCATTGTGGAATACCTGGCGGTTCGTCAGCTTACCAAAGATAATAAAGCACCCATTCTGTGCCTGGTGGGCCCGCCGGGCGTGGGCAAAACGTCCATCGCAAAATCCGTGGCCCGGGCAACGGGAAAGGAATTCGTGCACATGTCCCTGGGCGGCGTCCGGGACGAGGCGGAAATCCGGGGTCACCGGAGAACCTATGTGGGCGCCATTCCGGGCAGAGTCATGTCGCTGATCGGCGACTGCGGCAAGAACAATCCGGTCTTCCTCTTCGATGAAGTGGACAAAATCGGTTCGGATTTCCGGGGTGACCCGGCCTCCGCACTGCTGGAAGTGCTGGATCCGGAGCAGAACAAGGAATTCGTGGACCACTATCTGGAGGTTCCCTTCGATCTTTCCGGCGTTCTGTTCATTACTACAGCCAACGATACCGGCACCATTCCCCGTCCGCTGCTGGACAGAATGGAAGTGCTGGATCTTTCCGGTTATACAATGGAAGAAAAAACCGCCATCGCCCAGAAGTATCTGGTACCCAAGCAGATGAAAGCCAACGGCCTGACCAAGGAAAACATCAGCATCCAGAAGTCTGCGGTGGTGTCTATCATCAATAATTACACCAGAGAGTCCGGCGTTCGGTCTCTGGAAAAGAAAATCGGCTCCGTCTGCCGCAAAGCAGCCAGAAAAGTGGTGGAAGGGGATACCGCAAAACATGTGGTCAAGGCCTCCAACCTGGAAGATTATCTGGGCAAAAAGCTGGTGTCTTACGATAAGATTCTGGGCAAAAACGAGGTGGGTGTAGCCACCGGTCTGGCCTGGACTTCCGTGGGCGGCGACACCCTGTTTATCGAAACCGCCGTGGTTCCCGGAAAGGGGAATATTCAGCTCACCGGCAAACTGGGCGACGTTATGCAGGAATCCGCCAAGGCGGCGATTACCTACATCCGGGCCAACAGCGAACGCTTCGGTCTGGAAACGGACTTCTACAAAGAAAAAGATATTCATATTCATGTGCCGGAAGGTGCCGTGCCCAAAGACGGCCCCTCCGCAGGTGTTACGCTCTGCACTTCCGTGCTTTCCGCACTGACCGGACGGCCGGTCAGAAGGGATATTGCCATGACCGGTGAAATATCGCTGCGGGGCAAAGTGCTTCCGGTGGGCGGCGTCAAGGAAAAACTTCTGGCAGCACACCGGATGGGCATTAAAAAGGCTCTGATCCCCGCAGAAAACGAGAAGGATCTGGACGATCTTCCTCAGAGTGTGCGGGATGACATGGAGTTTGTTCTTCTGGACCGCATCGACGATGCACTCCGTGAGGCCCTGATATGAAGATCAGTTCCTCCGAATTCCTCTGTTCTGCGGTAAAGCCGTCCCAGTACCCTGCAGCGGGTACGCCGGAAATCGCTTTCGCTGGCAGATCCAACGTGGGAAAATCATCCCTGATCAATCTGCTGCTGAACCGGAAAGCGCTGGCAAAGGTGAGCGCTTCTCCCGGCAAGACCAGAACGATTAATTTTTACATCATTAACGGCGGAGAATTCCGCATTGCGGACCTTCCCGGCTACGGATATGCCAAGGTATCCAAGTCCATGTCAGAAGACTGGGGCAAGATGATGGAAGATTACCTGACCGGAAGGGAGGGCCTTCTGAAGGTGGTGCAGCTGGTGGATTCCCGTCACGAACCCACGGCGCAGGATAAGCAGATGTACGAATTCCTGCAGTATTATCATCTGGACGGCATTGTGGTAGCCACCAAGTCCGATAAGCTTTCCCGGAATGAATTGAACCGTAATCTGGCAGTCATCCGCAAAAAGCTGGAAATGGGACCTTCAGACCGTCTGATTCCCGCATCGGCGCTCAACCGGACCGGTACGGAAGAAATACTGAATACAGTGGAAGCAGAAATAAAAGCGTATAAGGAAGGACTTCAAAATGACTGAAGAAATTTTGATTACAAAAGAACAGCTGGAAGAAAAGGTCGCCGAACTGGGTTCTCAGATCAGCAAGGATTATGAAGGCAAACCCATTCTTCTGGTGGGCATTCTGAAGGGCTCTGTTCCGTTTATGGCAGACCTGATGCGCCATATCGACGGAGACGTGGAAATAGACTTTATGGCGGTATCCTCTTACGGCGGATCCACATCCAGCAGCGGCGTTGTAAGAATAATTAAGGATTTAGACCACGACATCGAAGGAAAAAATGTTATAATAGTAGAAGATATCGTAGATTCCGGCCTGACGCTTTCTTATCTGAAGGCGCATCTGCTGGGGCGGAATCCCGCATCTCTGAAAATCTGCACCATCCTGGATAAACCGGCAAGAAGAAGAGTGGAGTTTACTCCCGATTACTGCGGATTCCAGGTAGAAGACAAGTTTATCGTAGGCTACGGTCTGGATTATGACCAGAAATACCGTCAGCTTCCGTATATATCATGGATTAAAGAAATCTAATTTTTTATTTTTTAGGAGGCAACAAATGGGTTATCAGGTTCCGGCAGGAATTTCCAACAAGCACATTCATCTCTCCCGAAAGGACATGGACGTCCTCTTCGGAGAAGGCACAGAACTTACAAAGAAGTCTGATCTGAAGCAGCCGGGTCAGTTCGCAGCAGCAGAACAGGTTGTTATCGAAGGACCGAAGGGAAGCGCAAAAGTTCGCGTTCTCGGACCGTTCCGCAAGGATACACAGGTAGAGCTGGCAATGACAGACTGCAGAACACTCGGCGTTAATGCTCCCATCAGACAGAGCGGCGACCTGGAAGGAACTCCGGGAATCAAGATTATCGGACCTGCAGGTACCGTTGAACTGGAAAAGGGCGTTATCGTTGCATTAAGACACGTACACCTTTCCGCAGCACAGGCTGCAGAAGCAGGCGTAGTTGACCAGCAGATCGTCAGCGTTAAAATCGGCGGCGAAAGAGGACTGGTATTCGACAACGTAGTTGTACGCTGCGGCGATGCACACACTGCAGAATTCCACGTAGATACCGACGAAGGAAACGCTGCAAAGCTCGGAAACAACGACATGGTAGAGATTATTCTCTAGGTCTGAAAAGCTTAAAAAACTTTTAAAAAAGTTGAAAAAAGCAGTTGACAAAAAAGGCTTAAACGACTAAGATAAACAGGCTGTCGCACGAAAGCGGCCGCGAAAATCGGATTTGAAAAAGTTCGAAAAAAAGTTAAAAATAGTGCTTGACAAGAGAATGTCAAAGCGGTATTATTAACAAGCTCGCCACTGAAAAGGGCAAGCAAAACAAGCACCTTGAAAACATCGAATAGTGTAGAAAAAGGTCAAGAGAAGAGAATTAAGTTTCTCTTCAAAAGACAGTACAAAAACAATCTGCAAAGATTGGTAAGGAAACTACGAAAGTAGTATTCCTCGTACAATTCCAAACACAAAACAACAATAATTCCGCGTAAGCGGAACGCAAGCGCAAAGCGCTTCTTGAGCGAATCAAGAACTTAGTTTTAACCATCCCACGGGATGATTAAATACAATTTTTTAAGAGTTTGATCCTGGCTCAGGATGAACGCTGGCGGCGTGCCTAACACATGCAAGTCGAGCGTGATTAGTTGGAAAGCGACTTCGGTCAATTGAAAGCTATGAAAGCGGCGGACGGGTGAGTAACGCGTAGGTAACCTACCTTATGCACAGGGATAGCCCCGGGAAACTGGGATTAATACCTGATAACGCGACGGAGTCACATGGCTCTGCCGCCAAAGTTTTTCGGCATAAGATGGACCTGCGTCTGATTAGATAGTTGGTGAGGTAACGGCCCACCAAGTCGACGATCAGTAGCCGATCTGAGAGGATAATCGGCCACATTGGAACTGAGACACGGTCCAAACTCCTACGGGAGGCAGCAGTGGGGAATATTGCACAATGGGCGCAAGCCTGATGCAGCAACGCCGCGTGAGCGAAGAAGGTCTTCGGATCGTAAAGCTCTGTCCTT
>JAZUDB010000120.1:0-12350 GCA_045639385.1 Anaerovoracaceae bacterium
CCACATCCTTCTTCCCAGATTAAAAATGCATTCACCAGATAATCTAATGTAAAATGTAACATTGCAAAGCCTTTACGTTTTAATTCCTCTCCTGACTAAAACAAAAAGGAGCCAGTAAAAATATACTTACTGACTCCTATATTGACCAAACCGACCAAAGAACTCACTTTCTCTCGGTGAGAGCAACCAATTTTCTGCATATTGATACTTTTGAAGAAACCTCACATCACCAAACATAACAATACCTCTCCTATACATTATGCTAATCAATAAATAATGTCAACTAATAATTCATAGACTCCCGGTCTTCACTGGTATTCGACCGCTTCGAGCGGCCGGTACTGATTCTGGCCAACCAGTTCACCCTGAACTTCTTTGCGGACCGGCACCCGGACATCGTGCTGGCAGAAGCCACGGAAGTGAAGTAATATTGAAAAAACAGCAAACGAAAAGCCCGGAGAGAAAAATCCGGGCTTTTTAATGCCTCTTGCAGAAACATATCATATCATTTCGAAAATCAGCAGAGCGCCGATGATGTTGATGGCGATATTGGCACTGCCGTGAGTAATGTAGCTTGCCAGGATGCTCCCGTACTTTTCGACGAGCCACTGCAGGAACAGCCCGGCAGCGACAAGGCCCGCCAGGCACAGAAGGAATATCCCGAGACTGAACCAGGTGACAAAAATCCCGATATGATAGAGGGAGAACAGGACCGCGCTCACCGCGCTGCCCGTCCGTTTGTCCGGGAATAATCCGCTGACAAAGCCCCGGAAGAAGCTTTCTTCCAAGAACGAATTGCAGACAATAATATACAAAAACACGTACAGACAGTTGTCTTTGGTCAGGTTTTCCTTGGAAATCAGACTCTGCCGGATGCTTTGCAGATCAAGAAAATTCCGGAAAACAAAAAAAGCGGCAAGGGTCGCGGCAAAAAAGATGGCCATGCAAAGCAGCAGCGGCCTGCAGTTTTTAATTTTGTGCAGGCGAACCACGTCGGGTAATTTCTGATGGGTCAGGGCCTGATAAATCAAAATGGATCCCAGAAAAGCCACCAGCTTGACCAGGCTCTTTACAGCATAGGCCGGTTTAAAAATCTGCTCGGTAACGAACACCGCCGAAACCGCCGCAAGGACAAGAACCATGCCGAGAATTGTTTTTTTATTTTTCAGCAAATGATGCTCCTTTGTTTGAAAATCAGTACCAGAACCAGAATCAAAAAGATGCAGAGCAGCCCGCTTACGGCCGCCATCAAGTAATACCCGCTGAAGCGAAAGCGTTCCGTACCCGCTTTCAGATGGGGCTGCCTTCCGGCTTTCCGCCAGGAGGCTATACAGGATATCCCAGTATACAGGATCATCAGTGCCAAAACCGCAAAAGCGGCAAAAAACAGGAATCCTTGTTTCATTTGCATAAGTTCAGCTCCGTTCTTTTGCGGTCGTGGTACATAAAAATGCCTTCTGCCCGGGAAAAATCCTTGTCAAGCTCCGCGCAGGCAAACGCACTTATGGATTTGTACAGTCTTTTCGGGGTATAGACGCCCCACCGCGGCTTTAAGGCATATGTGCTGCCTGCCAGCCCATTCCAGAACTGCACAGACCAGAAGCTGCAATTTTTCCTCAGGGTCCAGCGCTTGTTCCGTTCAAAGTATTCGCTGACCGTCTGCAGTTGAGTTTCGTCGATAGGAATACTCAGAGACAGGCGTCCCGCGTATCTGCCGCTGCGGATGAAGGCCGGTTCCAGATTAAAAACGATGCCCCTGTGTCCGAAGATAGCCCAAACGGAAGCGGTGAGGATTTCGTTGTTTTTCAGTTCGTAATCTTTTACAAAAACAGAATGTCCCGTCCGGTTGTCGATGGAAATATAGGTATGGCCCAGACATTTCACAAAAAACCCCGTTTCGGACTCACCCGTGAACGTAGTGATGGAAAAGATGATTCCGTTTTCTTTGCAGAAAATTGTTTTTGCCATTGCCTTGCATGCGTTTGCGAACGCTTATTTCTCTTCCGCTGATATCATTTTCCGCACTTGGGCCAGGCTCAGGTCATGCTCCCGGGCGATTTTCGCAAGATCTTCGTATTCCAGCTTTTCCCGGGTTACGCCAAAGCCCTGAGAAATCTTCCGGCGCACCGGACCGTAGGGGGTTTCTGCGGTTTCCGTGCGGCGCTGCATGGTATAGCGGCGGCTGACGTTTTCCCGCACGCCCAGGGTGGTGGTATGACGGAAAATCAGGCCCACGAACTTGTCCCGGTCCGCCTCTTTGCACATGACGCAGATCATGGTGCCCGGCCGGGATTTTTTCATGCCGATGGGCAGCGTGTAGGCGTCCAGAGCGCCGCCGTCCATAAATTCGGACAGAGCAAAGCCGATTTCCTCGGCGGTCATATCGTCCACGTTGCAGCAAAGCTCGCAGACCGTGTCGCCGAAGGCCGGGGTTTCACCCAACAGCATGCGCACGCAGTTGGCCCGGGGGAAGTCCTTTTTCCCCATGCCGTAGCCGATGCTTTGGGTGACCATGGCGGGCATGTCGCAGAAATCTGCCGCGAAATACTTCAAAAGCGCCGCGCCCGTGGGGGTGCAGAGTTCGCCATCGAAACTGCTGGCATAGCAGGGAACGCCCTTCAGGATCTCCGCCGTGGCAGGCGCCGGAACCGGCAGAACGCCGTGGGCGCACTTTACCGTGCCCCGTCCCACGCACACCGGCGAAGCCAGAATACGGTCCGCCCCGATGCAGTCCATCAAAAAGCACACCGCCGCGATGTCTGCCAAAGCATCCAGGGTGCCCACTTCATGAAAATGGATGTACTCCATGGGCACATTGTGGACTTTGCTCTCCGCTTCTGCCAGAATTCCGTAAATGTTTCTTATGTCAACTTTAATATTTTCCGGTATATTTAAGCCATCAACGATTCGCTCGATATCCTTTGGCTTGCTCTGGATATGATGACCGTACATGTCCTCGGACTCTTCCGTTCCGCCGCATTTTACCGTTACATGCAGGCCGGAAATACCGCACTTCAGGGCAATATCCGCAGAATAGCTCACGTCGGGAATGCCCATGGTGTTCAGCTGGGCCAAAGCATCCTTCCGGTCCGGGACCAGCTGCAGCAGTGCAGCCGTCAGCATGTCCCCCGCGGCACCGCAGCCGCAGTCGATGTAAAGGGTCTTCATTCTTTCCGCACCTCCGCGTGATTGATCATACTGGCCAGATAGCCTGCTCCGAAGCCGTTGTCGATGTTCACCACCGACACCCCGCTGGCGCAGGAATTCAGCATGGAAAGCAGGGCCGAAATGCCCCCGAAGGAAGCACCGTAGCCTACGCTGGTGGGCACCGCAATTACCGGGCAGTCCGCCAGACCGCCGATGGCACTGGCCAGAGCCCCTTCCATGCCGGCCACCGCCACAATGACCGAAGCACTCATAATTTCATCCATGTGGGACAGCAGACGGTGAATGCCCGCCACGCCCACATCATAAAGCCGCACCACCTCGTTTCCGTGGACCTGGGCGGTCAGCGCCGCCTCCTCCGCCACGGGAATGTCCGAGGTGCCGCCGGTGGCAACCACAATGGTTCCGTTGCCCGTGGGCTCCGGCATTTCGCCGGCAACAGCCACCCGGGCCTCTTTATAATACTGTATCCGGTGAACCGCACCCACCGCCGCAGCGGCTGCTTCGTCCAGCCGGGTGATCAGAATGGTATTCTGACCGTTTTTCTTCATTACGTCCATGATGCCGATGATCTGCTGCGGCGTCTTTCCGGCCCCGTAAATGACCTCTGCCGCCCCCTGACGCGCCTTCCGGTGCAAATCTACCTTGGCATATCCGATGTCCTCAAAAGGCTCTTTTTTGATCTGCAGCAGCGCATCCTCCACGGATACGGAGCCGTCCTTTACGCCCTCCAGGAGCGCGCGAATATCGCTGTTCATCTATCTTCCCTCCGGATCGAAATCCACGGATGAATAATGCTTTGATAAGTGTTTCATGATTTCTTCCCGCTTTTCTTCCAGCAGCGGAAACTGGTCTTTCCGGATCTGCACCAGGGCCCTTCCGCCGGGCATGCGGATGCGGAAATCCGTAAAGCCCAGAGACATCAGGTAAGCCTCCGACGCCTCGGTCAGCTGCAGCTTTTCCCCGCTAATCGCCTCTCCCGCAGGAATCCGGGTGGCAAGGCAGGCATAAGCCGGCTTGTCCCAGGTAAACAGCCCCATCTCCCTGGACCGCCTGCGGATTTCCTCCTTGGTCAGTCCGCAGTCCCGCAGCGGGGAAAGCACGGAAAGCTCCTTCATGGCCCGGGTCCCCGGCCGGTCGGAGGGGTCGTCGGAAGCGTTGGTTCCGTCCATAATTTCGGTAAAACCGTCCGCAGCAGCAGCCGCGGCGACGGCACCGAAAATCTTTTTCTTGCAGAAATAGCAGCGCTCCGGACGGTTGCAGGAAATTTCCGGATCTTCCAGCACGGATAGCTCCAGCACCTGCAGCTCCGCCTTCAGTTCTGCGGCCAGCCGCCGGGCATCCGCCAGCTCAAAAGCCGGCTGAAACTCCGATTTTACATAATAGGCCTTTACCTCTGCCCCCGCGTCCTTTGCCGCAGCCAGCAGATAGGCCGAATCCACCCCGCCGGAAAAGGCGATGGCGGCCTTATTGTGTTGTTTCAAATACTCCTGAAGAACCATTTCGACCATCCTCCAGTATTATTATACATCAGCTGCAGGCACAAAAAAAGAGCGCCGGTATACCGGCGCCCGATTGTTTTCTCTATTACTTGAGTGCTGCCTTTGCGGTTTCGCAGAGCTTTGCAAATCCTGCTGCATCGTAGATAGCGGTTTCGGAGAGCATCTTTCTGTTGATTACAACTCCTGCCTTCTTGAGGCCGTCCATCAGTCTGCTGTAGGAGAGTCCGTTCATTCTGGCTGCTGCATTGATTCTTGCAATCCAGAGCTTTCTGTATTCTCTCTTCTTGAGCTTTCTGCCCATCTGAGCGCTTCTCATAGCTCTCATAACTGCCGGGTTAGCTGCTCTGAATACACGATGCTTTGCGCCGTAGAAGCCCTTAGCTGCCTTTAAAACTTTCTTATGTCTTTTCTTAGCGTTTACTCCGCCCTTAACTCTTGCCATTGTCTTCTACCTCCTACTTTCCTACAAGAACACTCTTAATTCTCTTGTGATCTGCGGAAGTCAGGTATGTTGCCTGACGCAGGTTCATCTTTCTCTTCGGTGTCTTCTGTGCTGTTCTGTGGCTCTTATATGCCTTGTTTCTCTTCACCTTGCCGGTACCGGTAAGCTTGAATCTCTTCATAGCCCCTCTGTGGGACTTCATCTTTGCGCCTTTTGCCATGATGATCTACCTTTCTTTTATGTTATTGCTCAACTTGTGTGGCTTTCTCGGCAGCCTTTGCGGCTTCCTTCGCGGCCTTTGCCGCCTTTTCTTTTTCCTTTGCGGTCTTGGGGGCAATGGTCATAGACATATTGCGGCCTTCCAGAACCGGTTTCTTCTCGATGTTGCCGAACTCGGCGACCATCTTGCTGAACTCCAGCATGGTTTCTTCGCCTTTGCTGACATAGCCCATTTCTCTTCCGCGGAAACGCATGGAGACCTTAACTTTGTCTCCGCCTTCCAGGAATTTTGCAACCAGCTTTGCCTTGGTATCCAGGTCGTGCTCTTCGGTAAAGATGCCGAGACGCATTTCCTTGACTTCCATGGTGGACTGCTTTTTCTTTGCTTCCTTTTCCCGCTTCTGCTGTTCGTAGCGGAATTTACCGTAATCTACGATTTTGCATACCGGCGGGTTTGCATTCGGTGAAATGTTTACGAGGTCCAGATTTGCTTCCTGAGCGGCGGCAAGAGCCTCCTTTGTGCTCACAATTCCGACCTGATTGCCTTCGGCGTCGATCAGACGTACCTCTTTGGCACGAATCTGTTCGTTAATAAGCGCTTCTTTAGCTATGGTTTTGTCCTCCCCCAAAAAAGAAAAAAGCGGGTGCACAAGCTCCGCCATGTTAAAACACTCAAAAGAGTTGGTTTTATAAGCCCGGCGACCCCTGCCGCCCAGGCGAGAAGCGGTAACTTCTGCTTGTTTGCTCATTTATTATAGAGACTGCGGGTTCTGCTGTCAAGAAAAATATTGATTTTTCCATGCATTTCCCGCATAAATCCGCCCCTATTATAGCGCCGGAAAAAGCGGCCCGCAAGCAAAAACAATTGTTTACAAACATTTGTTTGAATGTTATTATTTAATAGAGATTTTGTAACCGTAAAGGAGACCGACATGAGCGAAATCAAAGAAAGAGATAAGAAAATCCTTGACTATATTACCCGGCACACCCAGGAAAAAGGCTATCCGCCTACAACCCGGGATGTCTGCGCCGCACTGAACATCAAATCCACCTCCACGGTCCACGGCGCCATGGAGCGCCTGCGGGAAGCCGGCTACATCAAGCAGGAATCCGGACGCCACAGATACGCCCTGGAAAACGAGCAGGCAGATCTGCACGAAGACGTGGCGGAAGTACCCATCGTAGGACGAGTCGCTGCCGGTCAGCCCATTCTGGCAGAGCAGAATATCGAAGGATACTTTCCTCTTCCCGCCGGTCAGTTGGGCCGGGGAACCACGTTCATGCTTTCCGTTCACGGCAATTCCATGGTGGAAGCAGGCATTCTGAACGGCGACTATATTCTGGTGGAGCAGCAGTCCACCGCCAACAACGGAGACATTGTGGTAGCCATGATTGAAGGCATGGAAGAAGAAGCAACCGTCAAGGCCTACTACAAGGAAAACGGCCATATCCGGCTGCAGCCCCGCAACTGCGAGATGGACCCCATCATCGTAAAGGACTGCACCATTGTAGGAAAAGTAAAAGGCGTTTTCCGCTATCTGAATTAGTGCTTGACTTGTAATTACCATTTATTGTAAAATATTATCTGTGACGGGCGGAGGTGTAAAATCAGACGCCCTATTTTATTGCTTCTTTTGCTGACAGTACTGCTGTGCCTGGTGCGCACGGAGCTTTTGGATTTCCGGCAAAGCCCGCTGGAAGCATCCGTCGGCAGCGTGCAGCAGATCTGCGGCACGGTCTACAGCGTAAAAATCAAGGATTACGGCATACAGCTGGTGGTCCGCACCCGGGGCGAAAAAGTGCTGGTCAAACTGGACGGAGACTACGGCAAGCGCATGACGGACGTATACGATATGCTGGGACGGCGGCTGGAATGCGCCGGAGAAATCAGTCTGCCCGACGGCCGCAGAAACCCGGGCTGCTTTGATTACAGGACCTACCTGCGGGGCCGGGGCATCCGCACCGTCTGCACCACCAATCCTTACAAAATCCGGGGCTCCGAAGTAGTCCGCCCCCTGCTGCATTTTCTCAACGTCCGGAAAGCGGCCTTCTACGAAGCCATCCGTCCCCTGCTCTCCGCAGATGATTTTTCGCTGCTGGCGGGTCTGATGTTCGGCGAAACCTACTACATGGAGGAAGATCTTTACGCCGGATTTCAGGGCTGCGGCATTGCCCACATTCTGGCGGTTTCCGGGCTGCACGTGAACCTGATGTTCGAAGTTGTTTCCCGGCTCTTCCGGGGCAGAAGAAACAAAAGAACCGATGCAGCCGCTTTTCTTCTGATTCTGGTCTATGCCGCCCTGTCGAATTTCTCGGTGTCCGTGCTCCGGGCCTCGATGATGATTTTCCTGAAAATTCTGGCGTTCCATCTGCAGAAGCGCTACGACAGCGTTTCCGCCGCCGGAGCCGCAGCCATCGTACTGCTGATCTGCAATCCTTATCTTCTGTACGACAGCGGCATGCAGCTGAGCTTTACCGCTGCTTTTACCATGGGCATTGTACTGCCCTGGGCGGAAAACAAATGGGGCAAGCTCTCGGACCGGGTGCAAAGTGAACGCTTCTACAAATGGGGCAAGGCTGCGCTGCCCACCCTCTGCGCATTTGCGGGAACCGGGCCTCTTTGCGCCTATCAGTTTCTTATGTTTTCCCCGGTGAGCATTCTGTTAAACCCGCCGGTGATCCTGCTGGCAGGCTTTTTGCTGCCTCTGGCCCTGGGAACGTTCGTGCTCTTCTGCCTGCTTCCTGCACCGGTTTCCGGAATTCTTCTGCCCCTGCTTGCTAAACTGCTGGCTCTTTTCTGCCGCCTGCTCTTTGCGCTCTCCACTTTGGGCAGCCGCCTGATGCAGGGTAAAGAAATCTGCGCACCCCCTCTGGGCCTGGTGCTTTTGTATTACATTTTCTTCTTTTTCTTTTTTTCGGAAATTCGCTACATCCTGCACCGGCGGAATCGCTACGCCCTGCTTGCCTGCATTCAGGTGCTGCTGCTTTCCGCAGGAACCCTGCTGCCCCGGGCACTGAACTGGACCGGCAGCCTGATTCCCTGGGATTACGGCGTGGCGCCCGTCAGCTTTCTGGACGTGGGTCAGGGAGACTGCATCCACATTCATTACGGCGGCAAGGAAATTCTGATTGACGGCGGCGGTTCCTACTATACCAATGTGGCAGAGAAGACCCTGAAACCCTATCTGCTGAAAAACGGCATCCGCAGCATCGACCTGGCCATCGTCACCCACGAAGACATGGACCACAGCCGGGGTATTTATGAGCTGGATGAGATTTTTGACATAAAGAAAATTCTGACAAACCACGATGTTTACAATATTTTGGAAGGCGAGGAAAACGATCTTTGTCTGGTGCTATCCGCGGAAATCGAAGGACTGCGTTTTCTTTTCATGTCCGATGCGGATTTCGCCCGGGAAGCTGTTCTTCTGCAGGAGAACCCGCAGCTTTCCTGCGATGTGCTGAAAATCGGTCATCACGGCAGTGCAGGGTCCACGGGAGAAGACTTTCTTTCGGCGGTTTCGCCCTCCTTTGCCGCCATCTCCTGCGGCAAGAACAACCGCTACGGTCATCCTGCGGGCCGGGTCGTTGAACTTCTTGAAAATTCAGGTATAATATACGGTAGGACCGACCTTTCCGGAGCCCTGTGCCTCCGCAAAGTTACGGACCGTTACTACATTTTCGAGAACGCAGCAAAGGACAGAAAATGGCGTATTCCAAGAACGCTCCCGCAGAGCATCCCTCAAGAACCATAGTAAAAATGATGCAGGCAGGCCTGACAAACAATGTGTTTCCCCGGGTAATCCTGCTTTGCGGCAAAGAAGACTTTCTGGTGGACTGGTCCCGCTCCTATTTAAAGGAGGGACTGATTTCCCCTGCCGCCGCGGTGCTGGACTGCGCGGTCTTTTCCGAAGAAGCCATCGACGCAGACGACATTATTGCCGCCTGCGAAACCGCGCCACTGCTGTCCCGGCGCAAGCTGGTGATTGTGGACCGTTCGGACATCTTTACCCTGACCCCCAAAGATCTGAGCAGCAGCGATGTGCAGAGACTGGCGGATTTTCTGCCCTCCCTGCCGGAAAGCACCATGCTGGTGTTCTGCTGCGACAAGCCCAATAAAACCAAGGCCCTCTACAAAACCGTGGCAAAATGCGGCATCGTCTACGATTTTACCCCGCTGGACGACGCCACCCTTGGGGGCTGGATGGCCAAGCGTTTTATTGCCGAAAAAAAAAGCTCCACGAAAGCGGAGCTGGTGAATTTCGCCCGCATCTGCGGCTACGGCGATGCGGAGCGCAATTATACCCTTTATAATCTGGAAAACGATCTGAAAAAGATTTTTGCTCTCTACGATAAGGAATACATCTCTTTGGAGGACATGCTGGCGGCCGCTCAGGGCCAGGCAGAGGTCAACGCCTTCCGCCTTCTGGACAGCGCCTTCTCCGGCAAAAAAGGTCTTGCCCTGGAAATACTGCATGCCAGCATCGACGCCCAGAGTCCTTCCAAGGAAATGGGCGTGGTACTCAGTTTTCTGGGCCTTTTAATCTCTCAGCTGGAAATCATGCTGGAGGGCCGGGAACGCCAGGCCGACGGCATGGGGTACTACGATATCCTAAAAGATATGAAGATCAACGAATACCGATTTAAAAAAGCCATGGAAGGCTGCCGCAGCAAGAGCATTCCCCAGCTGCGCAGCGCTCTGGACCGGGCATTTCAGATTGAAAAAGACCTGAAATCCGGCAATATGGACGGCCGCACCGCCCTGGAGCTCTTTATCGGAACACTGTGACCCCCTTTTCCCTATCTGAAAAAAATGCTGATTTTTCTGCAAACCATCGATGATCCCGAAGAACGCATTCGCTTTGAAAGCATCTACCGCTTATACAAGGATGCCCTGTTCTTCTATATTTTAAAGATCTTAAATAATCAGACTGACGCAGAAGATGCCCTGCAGGACACCTTCTTTTGTCTTGCAAAAAACATCAAAGTCCTGAAACAATTGACAGAGCCACAGCAGCGCGCTTACATCTACGCTGCAGCCGAACATAAAGCCATCGATATGCTTCGAAAAAGAAAAAACCATCTTTCTTTAGATGCCGCAGAGCAGCTTTGCGGCATACAACCGACAGATCTCGTATTTGAAGGCAAAAGTACTCTGGAAAACGCTTTTGCCAAACTCCCGCAGCGCTACAAAGAAGTCCTTCTTATGAAATACTACATCGGATGGACCACGGAAGAAATTGCAAAACAGCTGAATATTCAAAAGAACGCTGCCCAGAAACTGATTTACCGAGCCAAACTTCGGCTGGCAAAAATACTGGAGGAGGCCGATGACTGAATTATTACCCGACAATATCATCAAGCAGGCGGCAGAAGAATATGTACACGCTCTTCTGCAGACATACCCTGTTCCGGCTAAAGAAAAAGCGGAGCTTTCTCCGGAATTTGAAGCAGTCATGAAACACTTTCTGCGAAAGCAAAAAAGCCGCAGAATCCTTCAAAATGTCTGCCGCTGGGCGGCGATCCTCATGATTGTTCTGATTACCTGGGGCAGTCTTTACATTACCATAAACGCAGAAGCCCGGGAAGCTGTCAAAAACTGGTTTAGAAAAGTTACAAACAACTCGGTACAATACACATACCACGGAAAAGAAAACAAGGATGCCGTCCTTCCTGAAATTGAAATAACATACCTGCCGGAGGGATTTGAACTGCAAAAGAAAAACGAAACAGAGTCATACCTGTTCTTTGTTTTTGAGAAAGAAACTACTAGTATTGGTTGTGAAAAAGAAATCTTGAGTTTTTATTACACTCTACTTAACGATGGGTCAGAAGTCAACATTTCAACAAAAAAAGATTCAGTTGAGTGCATTTGCATTGATGGGAAAATTATTGACTTTTATCCCGACACTTCAGGCAACCGACTAAACAACATCATCTACTATAATAAAAAGGCTGGCGTTCTTTTCGGCATCAGCAGCACGTTATCCAAAGAAGAAATGCTGGATTTTTGCAAAGAAAATGATCTTTTTTAAAAAATATTAAATTTTTATTAAGTATACTGTCCGATTTATACCTCCTTTTCACGCTATATATAAGTAAAAGGAGGTATTTATATGAAAAAGACTTTATGTATCACATTGGTTTTATGCCTACTGTTTTGCCAAGTAGCATGGGCGACAAATCGTGATGCGCACGTATATTGCGATATGGTTTTTTCCAGACGAATGGTAAATTGCAACGCTATCATTATAGTGCAAAACAATTACAATTTAACCATTGAACTCTGGAACAATGGCTTCATAGTTGAAACATGGCATGAAACAGGAACAGGAAGTAATGACTTGACAGAACTTTATCCCGCTGTCCGGGGCGAAACATACACATTAAAAGTTTATGGCACCGCAGACGGACAAACTGTAAACTGTACGCCAATTACACGCACCTATTAAAAAAGGAGTAATTTATTTATGAACAAACATTTGAAATCCTTTATCTCATTTGTCTTGGTTCTTGTTATGACACTGGGGATTTTCCCGGTTGCCGCATTTGCAGATGATGTAACACATCCTGCCAAGACCGGACTCTTTGAACGTTATGATTTTCTGGATTTCTCTGCAGGCACAGCAGGCACACTGTATGTCGGTGAGTACACCACAAAGCTCCATGCCAGAAGAACAGATCTTTCTCTTGGAGGATCCCGTATGCCGGTGAACGTGGAATTCTATTACGACGAAGTAAATCTTTCTTCGGATACCTCCGCCGCAGCAAACCCCTACGGAATCGGCTGGAACAGTTCCTACAATCAGACGATTTCTTACGATTCCCTGCTTTCCCGCTATACCTGGAGTACTGCTCTTGGCACGCAAATCGAGTTTACCAATTCCGGGCAGCTTACCGATACCAACTTGGAAATCTGGACCGAAGCAAAAGACCTGAATGACGGTCTGGAAGAAGCTGTCCTTTATCTTCCGTCTGCATCGTCCGAAACCGATCTTGATGATATCGTTATCAAATACCAG
>JAZUDB010000121.1:0-3940 GCA_045639385.1 Anaerovoracaceae bacterium
ATTTCGGACCTGAAGGGCAATTTTTCGCAGATTGCCTTCGGCAGCCAGATCCGCAACTACGTTTTCCAGCCCTATACGCTGGTAAAGGACGTGCGGACCGGCGTGGAAACCGGCAATATTCAGTCCGTCATGGACGGCAGCCTGGATATGTTCATCAATGCGTATCTTGCAGATCTGCAGAGGGGGAACAAGGATGATTGATACGGTTCAAAAAAGAAAAGAATTTGTAATCAATGTGGTTTTCTGGATTTTTGCGGCGGCAATTTACTATGTATTTTTCCGCTACGCCGTGGGGGCTGCGTCGCCCTTCGTGGTGGCCTTTATCGTCACCCTGGCCCTGAAAAATCCGGTGCAGAAGCTTTCGGACAAGCTGAAAATCCGGCGGGGCGGGGCAGCTGCCATCGTGCTGATTCTGTTCTATGCGGTGGCTGCGGCGGTGCTGGTCCTGATCATTTTCTACGTGGTGTGGTCTCTGATGAACTGGTTCTCCACGCTGCCCGGACTGTATACCGACGAAATTCAGCCTGCACTGGTCAGCATCCTGAACTGGGTGGAGTCACTGCTGGCAAGAATGGACCCCAGCTACTTAAGTTTCCTGGACGGCCTGGGCGACCAGATTCTGTCCAAGGCTGCGGAACTGGTATCCACCCTGTCCAAATACCTGCTTTCCGGAGCCCAGCGCATCGTGTTTGCGGTGCCGGGTGCTTTGATCGGCGTGGTATTTACCATCATCGCCACCATCTTCATGACCCTGGATTTCCCGCAGATTCAGCACTTCGTGCTGGCGCAGTTCGATGAAGAACGCAAAGAAATCATTCACGACATCGGCGTGTGTCTGAAGGATTCCCTGGTGGATATCATCAAGTCCTACGCCATCATCATGTTCATTACCTTCGGGGAACTGTGCATCGGTCTGGGACTTTCCGGATTTAAGAATTTCGTGATTATTTCCGGACTGATTGCCCTGTTCGACATCCTGCCGGTGGTGGGCTGCGCCGTGGTGCTGGTGCCCTGGGCCGGAGTGGAAATGATCAACGGCGCCTGGGCGGATGCGATCAAGCTGATCGTTATCTGCGTACTGGTCACCGCCATCCGCAATGCCATCGAACCGAAGATCGTGGGCAAGGAACTGGGACTGAACGCCATCGTGCTGCTCATCTGCATGTATCTGGGTACCAAAATTTTCGGCGGCATCGGTCTGGTGATTCTGCCGTTTACCGTCATCGTAATCAAAACCTTGAACGACAACGGAAAAATTCACATGTTTGTCAGCGATTACCTGAAGGAGGAACCCAAAACGAAGAAATATAAAGCGGTGCTTTTCGATTACGACGGCACCATTATGGATACCAACCAGCTCATCATAAATTCCTGGCAGTGTCTGGCGGAAAACGTAATGCCGGGCAGACAGTTTGCCGTGGGAGATCTGACCAAATACTTCGGCAGACCCCTGGAAGAAGCCATCGAACTGACGGCGAAGGAATACGGAATTACCGGTCACAGCCTGGACGAAATGTGCGAGATTTACCGGAATTACCAGAAAGAAAACCAGGATGACCAGCGCAGCATCTTCCCCGGTGTGGGAGAAGCCCTGGCCGCCCTCAAGGAAAAGGGTGTAAAAATCGGTATCGTAACTTCCCGGACCACGGATACCACCATCAACGGTCTGGAAAGCTTCGGTCTGCTGCAGTACTTCGACGCCATCGTGGCTTCCGAAGATACGGACATTCACAAGCCGGAACCGGAACCCTGCCTGATCTGCTGCAAAAAGCTGGGCGTAGACCCCGCCGATGCGGTAATGGTAGGCGACAGCCGTCACGATATTGCTTGCGGCAACAATGCAGGCGCGGCTTCCGCCTTCGTGATGTGGTCCTTCTGCACGGATCCCGCCACCCTGGACGGTATCGAAAAGCCCACATATATTATCAACGAAGCGAAAGAACTGGTGGATTTGGTATAGTCTCTTTCTTCGGAAATGTGGTATCATATACGATTATAGGAGGGTATGCACATGTCTGTACTTCTCACCGGCGGCACCGGATATATCGGCAGCCACACTGCGGTGGAACTTCTGGAAAAGGGTTACGAGGTAATCCTGCTGGATAATCTGAGCAACAGCGAGGAAAGTGTCCGCATGGATATTGCAAAAACCTGCGGTAAAATGCCCAAGTTCTACCAGGCGGATGCCTGCGATCCGGCCGCGTTAGACAAAGTTTTTTCGGAAAATAAAATAGATGCGGTCATTCATTTTGCGGGCTATAAGGCAGTGGGCGAAAGCTGCGAAAAGCCGCTGATGTATTACCGCAACAATCTGGACAGCATGCTGACCGTACTGGAAACCATGAAAAAGTACGGCTGTCACGTGCTGATCTTCAGCTCTTCGGCTACCGTTTACGGAGGAGATAATCCCGTTCCGTTCGTTGAAACCCAGCGCGCGGGCGGGTGCACCAATCCCTACGGTCAGACCAAATTCTTCATCGAGGAGATATTAAAGGATGCAGCCAAGGCAGACCCGGAGCTTTCCGCGGTCATTCTCCGCTACTTCAACCCCATCGGAAGACATACCAGGGGCTTTTTGGCGGAGCAGCCCAAGGGCGTTCCTCTCAATCTGTATCCCATCATCTGCCAGGTGGCGGAAGGAAAGCTTCCCAGGCTGAACGTCACCGGAAACGATTATCCCACCCCGGACGGAACCGGCGTGCGGGATTACATCCACATCATGGACCTGGCGGCGGGTCACGAAGCGGCTCTGCGCTACGCCATGGCTCACAAGGGCGCGGAAATCTTCAATCTGGGTACCGGAAAGGGTACCTCCGTGCTGGAGATGATTGCAGCCTTTGAAAAGGTGCGGGGTGTAAAGGTTCCTTACGAGTTTGCGCCCCGGCGTCCCGGCGACATTGCGGAATGCTACGCAGACTGCAGCAAGGCAAAAGAGCTCCTCGGATGGGAAGCAAAATATACCGTAGAAGATGCATGTAAATAACAGGAGAAAAGCAATGACAGAATTAAGAGAAATATTCAAGGATCCCGCTAAGTATGCAGGCCCCGTGGAAGTCGTGGGTTGGGTGCGGAACAACCGCGGCTCCAACAAGTTCGGTTTTCTCGACCTGAACGACGGTACCTATTTCAAGTCCGTCCAGGTGGTATACGAGCAGGAATTTATCGATAACTTCGATGCAGTGTCCAAGCTCCCCCTTTCCACCGCTCTGCGGGTAGAAGGTGAACTGGTTCTGACCCCGGGCAGCAAGCAGCCCTTCGAAATCAAGGCAAAGAAGATCGCCGTGGAAGCTCCCTCCGATCCGGACTATCCCATTCAGAACAAGCGCCACACCATGGAATATCTGCGTACCCAGCAGCATCTGCGCCCCAGAACCAACAAGTTCTCCGCCGTATTCCGTGTAAGAAGCGTGGCGGCCTACGCCATTCATAAGTTCTTCCAGGAGAAGGGCTTCGTATATGCACATCCGCCCATTATCACCGCCTCCGATGCGGAAGGCGCCGGCGAAATGTTCCGCCTGACCACCCTGGATCTGGACAACGTTCCCAAGAACGAGGACGGAACCGTAGACTATACCCAGGACTTCTTCGGCAAGAGCGCAAACCTCACGGTTTCCGGTCAGCTGAACGCCGAGTCCTTTGCACAGGCCTTCGGCAATGTCTACACCTTCGGCCCCACCTTCCGCGCTGAGAACTCCAACACCCAGCGTCACGCCGCTGAGTTCTGGATGATCGAGCCTGAGATGGCATTTGCCGATCTGAACGACTACATGGACACCGCTGAAGCCATGATCAAATTCGTCATCGGCGAGGTTCTCAAGAAGTGCCCCGAAGAGATGGCCTTCTTCAGCAAATTCATGGACAAGGAGCTTCTGGATCGCCTAAACCATGTTATGACCTCCGACTTCGTCCGTGTCAGCTACACCGAGGCTGTGAAGCTCTT
>JAZUDB010000122.1:0-11597 GCA_045639385.1 Anaerovoracaceae bacterium
CCGGCGACCAGACTTCGTTGAGCTGGCGGGCGAACTCCGTCAGGAAATAATCTTTAAATTCCTGGTTCTTCAGCAGTTCCCGCACCAGGTCGTTGCAGGCCACGTGGGAATAGGGGGCGTTGTTGGAGAGCATCTTGTAGATGGAATCCCGGTCCGCGTAGTAAAGACCCCAGTCCACGTCGTAGAGAATCCAGTTCCAGCGGCCGTTGTCGTAATCCGGCGTGCTGAAGAAACGCACGTTGCCGATATCGAAGTTGCCGTTGTACATTTCCGCAATCAGGTAATTGGTGTAGCTTTCCAGATTGACCTTGGATTTGATGTATTCCAGGTTCTCCTTTTTGGTCATGTCGTGGGACCTTGCCCAGGTGACGATGGGCCACCAGCTGGGGCTGTTGGAACCCTTCTGGAAGCAGATGATGACGGAATCCGGGTCTGCGTTGCAGTGACCGCCGATGAATTTCTGGTTGATTTTTTCACGGATATAATATACGCCCCAGTACTGGCCGTTGATGTAAAGCACTACGGGCCGGTAATTCTGTACCAGGGTGGTTTCCAGCTTGTCGTCGAAAAGAGAGGTGAGCAGGACGTCCCGCATGTGGCCGTGGAACACGTCCTGGCCGGAGGAACGGAAGACGAAATCGTCGTATTCTTCCAGCCTTTCGTCTCCGAAAAGGGGGTATTCCAGCTTGGAAAGACCGTATTTTGCCCGGAAATGCACCGCTACGGAGCGTTGGTCAAAGGCCTTGGACATGCCGCCGAAAATGGTGATGCCGCAGGGTGCCTGGAAGCCTTCTCCCTCCTTGGGATAGAGGCAGACCACCGCTTCCCGCTCCCAGCCCTTCCAGAAGTTGGCGCCCTTGTAGGGCTGCACGTCGGAGGCTCCGGGACCGTAGGCGAAGATGCCCGCGCTTTCGGAGAAGAGGCCGTAGGGTTCGCCCACCAGGCAGGCCACGTCCATGGTATGGTTTTCGTTGATGACGTAGGTTGCGGTAAAGGTTTCGGAGGGACTGCAGCCTTCTTCGCTGCAGTAGGCCCGGATGACCGCGGTTTCGGTCAGCACGATGGGCTCCGTATAGATTTTGGAGCTTGCTTTGGGCTCGGTGCAGTCCAGGGTGTAGCGGATGGTGCCTTTGCCGGACAGTTCCACCGTTACGTTCTGTACGTCGTTATAGACACCGCCCGGTACGGAGGCGGTGGGCATTTCGGCATATTTTGCAATTCCCGCGTTGCGGGTTCCCAGGGTAACGGAGCTGAGAATGCCGGCCTCTCCGTCGGAAGCGATTCCGTAGGAGCTGTTGGGCTGCAGGGCCGGTACGGTAATTCCGGCCATGGGCACGTCACCCTTGCTGAGAATGACCGTATCACCGTCGGAGGAAAGTCCCAGGGGCAGAATCTGATAGCCCTTGGGTGCCTGGGCTGCGTCCTTTGTGGCAATAAACACCGCGTAGCCGCCGGCGGGAATGGTGCCGTAGAGCTGGGCTTTGGTCAGGTTCTGGTCGTCGTCGGACAGGTACCAGCCGGACAGATCCACGGAGGAAGAACTGCGGTTGCAGAGCTCGATCACGTCGAAATGTTCTCCGTTGGGTCCGGTCAGATATTTTTTATTGTCGGTCATCACTTCGGAAATATACACTTCCGCGCTCTTTTTGGCCGGGACAAAGGATTTTTCGTTTTCTTCGGTGTTGGGAAGACCCGGGGTAGGCCGATCGGAAACCACGTAGCCGCCGTCCTCCAGCAGCACCATGGAGGCATCCGCCTCCTCTGCGGGGGTGACTTCGGAAAGAATCATTCCCGCTTTATTGCTCAGAATGGCGGTTTCCTTCCCGGAAAAACGGAAGGAGGCATCCGCATCTTCTCTGCCGAAAGTGTAAAGTTTTACTTCTCCCGGGGCAATGCTGCCTGCCGGCAGGCGGAATCTGCGCAGATTGTCGGCGCCGTCGGAAATGTAATAATCGGACAGTTCCAGGGGCTTGCGGGAGACGTTCTGCACTTCCACCAGCTGGGCGCCGCCGGAAACCACGGAATAATTCTTTGCGATAAACTCGCTGATGACCAGCTCCGGATCCTGACTGTAGCGGGAAGAAAGGTAAGCCGCGATCCCGTCTTCGGTGTTGGGATAGCCCGGGCTGATTCGGTCGGTGACCACATATTCCCCGTCTATCAGGGCCAGGGACTGATTGTCCCCCGTGCGCACCGTAGTGACTTTGGACACGGTTTTTCCCGTGCGGCTTAAAAGCCTTACGGTTTCGCCTTCGCTTTTTAAGGAGAATGGCAGGTCGCTGCCGCAGAATACCAGGGCGGATTCGCCTCCGTCCAGACGGATGTCCGGGAAGGTGTATTTCGCACCGCCTTCGCTGTCCGTCAGGCCAAGACCTTTCAGATTCAGGCTGTGTCCGGTTTTGTTGGTTACTTCGATGCAGTCGGAAAAAACACCGTCGCTGCCGCAGGCTGCGGAAACGTTTTCCGTCATAATTTCACTGATGACAAAGCCTTTTGCCTTGCCGCCGAAAAGTTCCGGGCCCACAAAAAGAAGAATTCCCAGAACCAGAATCAGAAAAGTGACCTCAGATGGGGTGATATTCCTTAAATTTGTATGTTTTTTTGTGGTTTTTTTCATGTAAAAAGTTCCTGCGGTTCATGTAAAATGTATAATAAAGAATAATACCATATCAGGCAGCTTTTTTAAAGGAGGAAGCATCCGTGAAAAAGGTTTTAGTCATTGTGGATATGCAGAAAGATTTTGTGGACGGTTCCCTGGGTACACCCGAAGCACAGGCCATGATACCTGCGGCGGCGGAGAAGATCCGGAATTTCGAAGGACTTATTTTCGTCACCTTCGATACCCATTTCGAAAACTATTTCGAGACTTCCGAAGGCCG
This sequence comes from Anaerovoracaceae bacterium, assembly GCA_045639385.1. Classification (GTDB taxonomy): domain Bacteria; phylum Bacillota; class Clostridia; order Peptostreptococcales; family Anaerovoracaceae; genus RUG13409. The sequence goes on from JAZUDB010000122.1 coordinate 2,880, forward strand.
GAAGCTGCCGGTACTGCACTGCGTGAAAGATACCCCGGGCTGGCAGCTGGACCGCCGCATTGCGGAGGCTTTGGAAGGAAAAGAATACAGCTGCGTGGAAAAGCTGTCCTTCGGAAGCCTGACACTGCCGGATCTGATTCGTCAGGCTGTGGGCGAAGAAGACTTTGCAATTGAAATAATCGGTCTGTGCACCGACATCTGCGTGGTGAGCAATGCCCTGATTTTAAAGGCAGCCTTCCCGGAAATCGAAATTACCGTGGATTCCTCCTGCTGCGCCGGTGTTACGCCGGAAACCCATAAAGCGGCGCTGGATACCATGAAGTGCTGCCAGATCAACGTAATATAGGAGGTCCTTATGTTTGACCCTGTAAAAGTAAAGAACGACTGCGTGGCATGGATCCGGCAGTTTTTTGAAGAAAACGGCAAGGGCTGCAATGCGGTGGTGGGTATTTCCGGCGGCAAGGACAGCTCTGTGGTGGCGGCGCTCTGCGCCGAAGCCCTGGGCAGAGACCGGGTCATCGGGGTGCTGATGCCCTGCGGCGTGCAGCACGACATCGATATGGCACAGCTTTTGGTAAGCCATCTGGGCATTCAAAGCTATACCGTAAACATTCAGGCTGCGGTGGAAGGGCTGAAGGCAGCCATTCCCTTTGAACTGAGCACCCAGAGCAGCACCAATCTGCCGCCCCGCATCCGCATGGCGGCCCTTTACGCGGTGTCCCAGAGCCATAACGGCCGGGTGGCCAACACCTGCAACCTGTCCGAGGACTGGGTGGGCTATTCCACCCGCTACGGCGACGCTGCCGGAGACTTTTCTCCCTGCTGTCATCTGACGGTGGCGGAGGTAAAGGCAGTGGGCCGGGTGCTGGGTCTGCCGGACGTGCTGGTGGACAAAGTGCCCATCGACGGTCTCTGCGGCAAAACCGACGAAGACAATCTGGGCTTTACCTATGCGGAGCTGGATCGGTACATTCGCACCGGCGAGATCGAGGACCTTGCCAAAAAGGAAAGAATCGACCGCCTGCACCGGAACAACCTGTTCAAGCTGCAGCTCATGCCTTCTTTTGACCCGGGAGAATTTTAGATGAACAAAAAACCTTACAAACTGGGCATTATCGTGGGCCGCTTTCAGAATATTCACGCGGGTCACGAAGAAATGATCGAAAAAGCTCTGGAACTCTGCGACCGGGTGGCGGTGTTCGTGGGATCTTCCCAGGAATCCGGCACCAACAAAAATCCCTTTTCCTACGAGCTGCGCCGGGAGCTTCTGACCCGGCTTTTCGGGGATAAGATCCTGATCTATCCGCTGCCGGACATCGGCGTGGGCAACAATTCCCGCTGGGGCGATTACGTGCTGCGGAACGTGGAAGAGAGGGTGGGCATGCTGCCGGATCTTCTGGTCTCCGGCAAGGAATCCCGCCGCATCGACTGGTTCGACGGTGTGGCAGACCTGATTATCGCGGAGCTTTATATTCCGAAAAGCATTGAAATTTCAGCGTCGCAGATGCGTGAATTTTTCTGCGGAAACGATTTCGAAAGCTGGAAGAAATACACCAATCCGAAACTCTGGGACCTGTACGATACCCTGCGGGAAATCGTGCTGGCATCCCGGGATAATAATATCACTGAGAGTATTTGAAAGGGGGACCGGACATGAAACTGGATCCTATCGTAACTTCTCTTCTGGACACCGACCTGTACAAATTCAATATGGATCAGGTCATCTTCCACAAGCACACCGACCTGATCGGCGAGTATTATTTCAAGTGCAGAAATCAGGGCGTGGTCTTTACGCCGGAAATGCTGGAGGAAATCAATGCGCAGATCGATTATCTCTGCTCTTTGTATTTCCGCCAGGACGAGCTGGACTATCTGCGCTCCATCCGCTTTATCAAGGACGACTACGTGGAATTCTTAAAGCTCTGGCATCCGCTGCGGGAATACGTCAGCACCGGCCTTTCCGAGAACGGGGAGCTGTCCGTGGTGGTAAAGGGACCCATGTTCTCCGCCATGCAGTTTGAAATCTATCTGCTGGAGATCATCAACGAAGTCTATTTCCGCATGAACTACGATTACGACGAACTGCTGAAATCCGCGGAAGAACGGCTGGACGAAAAGATTAAAGATTTCAACAGCGGAAAATATAACTTTACCTTTGCGGAATTCGGCTGCCGCAGAAGACTCTCCCGGGAATGGGAGGACGTGGTGGTAAGAAGACTGACTTCCGAAACCAAAAACTGCGTGGGTACTTCCAATGTGTACCTGGCAAAGAAGTACAACCTGACGCCCATCGGTACCTACGCCCACGAATTCGTGCAGATGTACCAGGGCATCGATTCCATTCCGCTGGCTTATACCAATCATTACGCCATGGAAGACTGGTACAACGAGTACAAGGGCGACAACGGAACCGCACTGACGGATACGGTTACCACGGATCTGTTCCTGCTGGACTTCAATCACTCCATGGTGAACAACTACACCGGCGTGCGTCACGACAGCGGCGACCCCTACGTCTGGGGCGAAAAGATGATCGCACATTACAAAAAGTACGGTGTGGACCCGAAGACCAAGCTGCTGCTGTTCTCAGACAGTCTGGATTTCGACAGAGCCCAGGCCCTGTACGATTACTTTAAGGAAAAGACCAAGGTGTCCTTCGGCATCGGCACCTTCTGCTCCAACGATACCTGCGAGACGGCGCTGAACATCGTCATTAAGCTGCAGTACGTAAACGGCAGACCGGTGGCCAAACTTTCGGACAACCCGGAAAAAGCCATGAGCCGGGACGAAGACTTTACGGATTATCTGCGACGCTCCGTGGAATTCCGCCTGAAGCGGGAAGCGGAAAAATAAAAAACAGGGGGAAGGGATGCAGAAAGAACAGGGGAAAACAAAAAGAACGGTTATTTCGGTCCTGTGGATTGCCGCGGGCATCGTTTCCTGTCTGTACGGGCAGGCGGTGGTTGCCATCATCGGTACGACCCACTGGTTTAACTTTGCCTTTATAATCTTCGGCGTCTTTCTGATCTTTCTGGGACTGATCTGGAGATTCCTGATCCGGGCACCCCGGGGACTGAAAGTTTTTCTGGTGGCGGCAGTGTGCCTCTGCCTTTTGAATTTCGGTATTTTCGAGGGCCGGGTTTTTCGCATGAGCCGCTCCGTTCCCGCGGAGGACGCCAAATGGGTGATCGTGCTGGGTGCCAAGGTGAATCAGGGCAATGTGTCTTTGGAATTTGCAAAGCGCATCGATGCGGCGGCGGAGTACGCCAAGGCCCACCCGGATGCGGTGCTGGTCACCACCGGCGGCAAAGGCTTTGACGAACCGGTATCCGAAGGGGCGGCGGCCCGTCAGCGGCTGATCGGGGCGGGAATTCCGGAAGAACGTATTCTGACGGAAGAACAGAGCACTTCCACCCGGGAGAATTTTACCTGCTGTCTGCAGCTGATGCAGGCCAAGGGCTACCGGCCGGGAGATCCCGTCGTGGTGGTTTCTTCGTCCTTCCATCTTTACCGGGCGGATAAATTTGCCAGGGCGGCAGGCATGGAAAACACCAGTTATCTGGGCACGGTGGGGAAGAAGATTCTTTTGCCCCAGTATTATGTCCGGGAGTATGCGGCCAACATTTCCGGCATTCTTTCCGGAGATTACAAATAATTTTATAATTTCTTCACCCTTTGGTATAATAATAAAAACAAAGGTGTTGATGCACCGAAAGAAACACTTACACAACGGAGGAAAAAACAATGCTTATTGCAGTAACTTACGATGAAAACGGTCAGGTATTCCAGCATTTCGGTCACACGGAACTGTTCAAGCTGTATCAGGTGGAAGACGGACAGGTGGTAAAAGCCGGTGTTTACGGAACCAACGGCTACGGTCATGAAGCCCTTGCCAATCTGCTCTGGAACGGCGGTGTAGACGTTCTGATCTGCGGCGGTATCGGCGGCGGTGCCCAGATGGCCATCGCACAGGCCGGCATCAAGCTCTGCGCAGGCGTACACGGTCCCGCAGATGAAGCCGTAGCGGCTTATCTGGCAGGCAAACTGAACTATTCCGAATCCGCAAACTGTGATCACCATCATCACGAAGAGGGTGGCTGCTGCGGTCATGACGACGAGGGCTGCTGCCATGAAGGCCAGGAAGAAGGCGGCTGCGGCCACGAAGAAGGCAAAGGCTGCTGCCATTAGTTTTCCGGTCCTGTTTTAGGAGAAACAAATTATGAAAAGAACCATCGCTGCAGTACTTGTGGTACTGGTTATAGCGGCTGCGGCCTGCTTCGGCGGATATAAAATCCGTCAGGCGCAGGAGGAGCCGCCTCAGATTATTGACGCGGAATACGTAAAGAGCAAGGTGGAAGGCATTTCCGAATTCGCCACTGCCGAATATATTTACGGCGGCTTTATCGAGTTCGAAGACGGTGCCATTCCTTTGATTACACAGAAAAGCTTTTCTATGTATTACAAAGCGGTTGCCAAGGCCGGCATCAACTTAAGCGATGTGGATGTGGAAGTTCTGGAGGATGCGGTCACCGTTTACGTGCCCGCCGCCCAGTTGATTTCCGTACAGCTGGATTCTTCCAGCGTACGCTTCTACAACGAAAAAAAGGCGCTGTTCAACTGGAAGGACAGTTCCGACGTAACGGCTGCCATTGCTGCTGCGGAAAACGATTTCAAGGAAAATACGGATAAAACCGAGCTGTACAAACTGGCAGACGAAAGAATCAAGGCGCTTTTGACCGCACTGCTGCAGGATGCGGTGGGCGGCAGAACGCTGACCATCATTAAAAAGTAATGAAGTATCCGAAAAAACTCGCTTTCGGGGGCACTGTCGGCTATGCGGCACCGTCCTACGGCGCCAGCATCGAGCCCTATGCCAGTCTGCTGCCGGAAGCTGTCAGAAAATTAAAGGAACTCGGATTTGAAGCCGATCTCGGTCCCAATTGCTTTGCGGGAACCGGGATCGGTATTTCCAATTCTCCGGACAAATGCGGAGCGGAACTGACCGACTGGTACTGCCGTCCGGAAAACGACGTGCTCATTTCCGTGGGCGGCGGCGAACTGATGTGCGAAACCATGGATTTTGTGGATTTCGACCGCATCCGGGCTGCGGAACCCAAGTGGTTTATGGGCTATTCGGACAATACCAATTTTACCTTCCTGCTGACCACGCTCTGCGACACGGCCTCGATTTACGGCCCCAATGCCCCGGATTTCGGCGCATCGGTCTGGCACCCCGCGGTGTGGGATGCTCTGGACGTGCTCCGGGGAAAGCGCAGCGTCAGCAGCTACAAAAGCTGGGAAATCAACCAGCTGAAAGGGCCGGAGAATACGTTCGCGCCCTACAACTGCACGGAGGACGCCTGCTTCGAGGCATATCTGGGCGCCATTCCCCAGGAACAGCTGCATCTGAAGGGCAGGCTTCTGGGCGGCTGCATTGACGTGCTGAACAATCTGGTGGGCACCGGTTTCGACCGGGTGGCGGAATTCAACGAAAAATACGGGGACGACGGGGTTCTGTGGTTCCTGGAATGCTGCGATTACAATCCCTTCGACCTGCGCCGGACGCTCTGGCATCTGAAGCATGCCGGCTGGTTCGACCGGGCATCCGGCTTTCTGTTCGGACGTCCCCGGCTGTTCGGTCAGGACTTCGGGGGACTGGATCACAGAAAGGCCGTGCTGGACGTGCTGGGAGAGATGGGTCTTCCCATCATTCTGGATGCGGACCTGGGGCATCTTCCCCCGGCCATGCCCATTATTTGCGGAAGCTGCGCCGAGATTGACTGCGGCGAAAAAATAGATATCCGTTATTACGAAAGATAGAAAGGCTTTGCTATGAAAGATCTGAACAAAGAACTTATCAGCTTTATCAGTGCTTCGCCCTCCGTGTTCCACGCGGCGGCAGCCATCGGAAAAACGCTGGAGGAGGCGGGCTTTGCACGCCTGAAGGAAAGTGAAGTCTGGAAGCTTTCCGCCGGAAAATATTATACCGTGCGCAACAATTCCAGCGTCATCGCCTTTGATATTCCGGCGGAACTGAAGGATTATCATTTCCAGTTTGCGGCCAGCCACTGCGATTCTCCCACCTACAAGGTAAAGGCGGAAGCCGAGCTGGCGGGTCCCGGAGAATATCTGCGCCTGGACGTGGAAGCCTACGGCGGCATGATCGATTATACCTGGCTGGACAAGCCCCTCTCCGTGGCCGGCAGAGTGCTGGTAAAAGAAGACGGTGCGGTGGTTTCCCGGCTGCTTTCCATAGACAAAGACATTCTTTTAATCCCCAGCGTGGCCATCCACATGAACCGGAACGTGAACAGCGGTTTTGCCTTTAACCGGGCCGTGGATCTGTGTCCCCTGTTCTCTGCAGGAGAACTGAAAAAGGGTGATTTCGATAAAATGATCGCTGCAGAACTGGGCGTGGATCCGGAAGCCATCGTGGCCAAGGATCTGTTCCTGGTGAACCGTCAGACCCCGGAAATCTGGGGCTATGCGGAGGAATTCGTTTCCGCCCCCAAACTGGACGATCTGCAGGCTGCCTACAGTTCGCTGGAGGGCTTCCTGACCGGGGAAAATCCGGGCTGCATCAACGTATACGCCTGTTTCGACAACGAAGAGGTGGGTTCCAATACCAAGCAGGGCGCCATGTCCACCTTCCTGAAGGATACCGTGGGCAGAATCAACGGCTGCCTGGGCAGAAGCAGCGAGGAACTGCGCACGGCTCTGGCCAAGTCCTTTATGGTCAGCTTCGACAACGCCCACGCGGTGCATCCCAACCATCCGGAATTCTCCGACGGCGTCAACAAGTGCTTTATGAACCGGGGCGTGGTCATCAAGGAAAACGCGGCCCAGCACTACACCACGGATGCCTTCTCCCGGGCGGTATTCAAGGAAATCTGTGCCAAAGCGCAGGTACCCACCCAGGTATTTGCCAACCGCAGCGACATGGCAGGCGGCGGCACCCTGGGCAACATCTCCAACGTGCAGGTGTCCCTCCACGCGGTGGACATCGGTCTGCCCCAGCTGGCCATGCATTCCTGTTACGAAACCGCAGGCTGCAGGGACACCGTCTATGCGGCAGATGCCCTGAAAACCTACTACTCCTCTCTGATCCGCATCGAGGACAGCGACAGAATTACCGTAGAATAGAAAGGCCGAAAAAAGATGAAGAGCGAAAAGATTTTAAAGAGAAGCGAAGTTCCGGAAGAATTTACCTGGAACCTGAAAGATATATTTGAAAGCGACGAAGCCTGGCTGGAAGAACTGGAAGCCCTGAAGGCATTTCCGGAAAAGATTGCCGCCCTGCAGGGAAAACTGGGCGAAAGCGCAGAAAACCTGCTGGCATACTACCGGATCAGCGATGAACTGGAAGTGCGCCTTTCCAAGCTGAGCAGCTATGCCTCCCAGAAGGGGGACGAAGACACCGCCAACAGCAAGTACCAGGATTTCCGGGGCAAGGCAACCACGCTGATCGTAAGCATCGGCAGTGCCGCTGCCTTTGCGGATCCGGAAATGATGCAGATTCCGGAAGAAACCCTGGAAAGCTTCTATCAGGAAGTTCCGGAGCTGGTCACCTACAAGAGAAATATCGATAAAGTCCGCAAAGCGGCTGCCCATATTTTAAGCCCCGCAGAGGAAGCGCTGCTGGCCGGCGCCGGTGAAATTGCCGGAGCGGCGGAAAACATCAATTCCATGCTGACGGATGCGGACCTGAAGTGGGACGACGTGGAAGACGCCAAGGGAAAGAAGCATCCGCTGACCAACGGTACCCTGACCCTGCTTCTGGAGGACTCTCATCAGAAGTTCCGCAAGAAGGTCTTCAAGACCTATTACAAGCATCTGGGTGAATACCGCAATACCATCGCAGCCAGCCTGGACGGTCAGTTCCGCCAGCTGAAGTACTTTGCCAACGCGCGCAAGTACGGCAGCACTCTGGAAGCTGCCCTGGACGAAACCGAAGTTCCCACCAGCGTGTACACCAACCTGATCGAGGCGGTGCACAATAATTTCGAGCCCATGTACAAATACGTGGGTCTGCGCAAAAAAATGTTGGGCGTAAAGAAACTGCACATGTACGACGTGTACGCCCCCATCGTAAAGGACGCGGCCAAGAAGATCCCCTTCGAAGAAGCCAAGGAAACGGTGCTGAAAGCACTGGCCGTGCTGGGCGAAGACTATACGGACCTGCTGAAGGAAGGCTTCGAAAACCGCTGGATCGACGTTTACGAAAACGAAGGTAAGCGGGGCGGCGCCTATTCCTCCGGAAACTCCCGGCCGCACCCCTACGTGCTGCTGAATTACAACAGCAATCTGGACAGCATGTTCACCCTGGCTCACGAAATGGGTCACGCACTGCACAGCTATCATTCCACCAAATATCAGCCCGTCAACACCAGCGACTACGTGATCTTTGTGGCGGAAGTGGCTTCCACCTGCAACGAAGTGCTGCTGTTGAAGTACCTGCTGCAGAACACCGAAGATAAGAACGAAAGAGCCTACCTGATCAATCATTTCCTGGATTCCTTCAAGGGGACCCTGTACCGTCAGACCATGTTTGCGGAATTTGAACTGATGATGGGTAAAATGGTGGAGAACGGCGAAAGCCTGACCGCGGATGCCCTCTGCGAAAAGTACCTGGAGCTGAACAAGCTCTACTTCGGTCCGGAAATGATTTCCGACCCGGGCATTGCGCTGGAATGGGCCAGAATCCCCCATTTCTTCTAC
>JAZUDB010000123.1:0-1844 GCA_045639385.1 Anaerovoracaceae bacterium
TATTCCGATACCAGCGCTTCCGAAGTCAGTTCCAGTCCGATGGGACCGGTGCCGATCAGACTGGTCAGACTGCCGGAAAAGGGCAGGCCCACCATCATGATTACCAGCATCACCGCCAAGAATTTTCCGATCGGCCGGGCCAGGTTCATGCTGTTGCCCGTACCGATGCGGTTGGCCACCATGCCCCGACTGTCGTTGGGATTGCAGTATAAAAAGCCCCAGATCCAGTGCTCATCGTCATCCACATATTCCCCGGCGCCGCAGTCTTCGGTCAGCTTTTCCTGCACCCGCCGCACCCGCAGCTCGATTTTTACGCAGACTACCGTAATGTAGGCTGCCCAGGCCATGATCAGCAGAAAATACAGACCGGGTTTGTTCCAAACCAGACCGGTCAGCAGCGATATAACGCCGGTGGAAACCGCCAGAGTGACCCATATTTTGCTCCAGTTATACTTGCGCACCCGGGCCAGCGCCTGGCTGAGCGCGGTGTTTTCGTCCACCACGTCCACTTTGCCCCGGTAAAGATAACGGTAACCCAGACCGGCCACCACGTTGCTGGCGAAAAAGGTCAGATACAGCCCCCACAGCTGCCGGTCCCACAACAGCGGCAGCAGGCAGGCCAGCGACGAAAGCACAAAGACCCAGGGAGAAATCCACTTCTCCGGCAGAATGGCGGAGGTGTCCACCATCAGTTCGGCAGCGCCCCGTTTTTCCCAGCCCCGCTGCTTTTTCAGAGCCTTCAGCTTTTTGTTGCTGCGGGCCACCGGAAAGTACGGCAGAATAATGCACAGGTCCGTCCACAGGCACCAGCTGTTCATCATGCTCTTAAAATCCGTAAAAACGAAGAAGAACAATACGCCCAGAGCCAGCAGCCCCCAGCAGACGACGGATTCGTTCTTTTTGTATTCTTCCAGCAGAGAAAGCACCTCGGCGTCTTCTCTTGCCTCGGCGGGCAGGGTGACCCCCACCGCAATGTTTTTCTTGAATTTTGCCTCGTTGCGCATGGTTACGTAGAGGAAGGGCGCCAGCCAGATGAGGGACACCCAGAGAATCAGTCTTACAAGCATTCCGCTACACCTCCTCGGCAAACTTGGCGCAGAGTGCCAGAATCTCTTCTTTGCTGCAGCCGGAAAGCCGCAATTCGGAAATGCGCAGCTTCAGGCCGTCCAGGGTTTCCGGCGACGGTCCCCTTTTTTCTCCGGCGCAGACGGTGGTTCCGCCCCGCCGGTCAGTGCAGATGAGACCCTCCTGCTTTAAAAGCTGGTAGGCCTTGCTGACGGTCATGGTATTGATTCCGCTTTCTTCCGCCAGGGCCCGCACCGTGGGAAGCTGCTCTCCGGGAGCCAGCTGACCGGAGGCAATGCCCATCACCACCTGGTTGCGGATCTGCAGATAAAGCGGCGTATCGCTGTTAAAATCAAATTTCAGGATCATAATACGCTCTCCTTTGTATCAAGAAGTGTAATACATATAATACAGACTGTCAAGAAGAAATGTCTATACCGGGCAAAACACCCTCCGGGAAAACTCCGCCGGCTTCACGATAAGCCTTTCTCGAGGGCTGCTCAGCGCTTATGAAAGCGCGCTTCGCATCCCTCTCGCAAGTCTTCTCTGCCGGCTCCGAATTTCCCCTTCGGGCTGGTTTTGCCCGGAGAGATTCTCGTTTTAAATGCGATTTCGAAAAAAAATCGCGCCATACGGCACAAACGTGTGCCCAACATAGCATTGAATGACAAGTTGGGTGAAGCTTCAGGAAAGAGAATCCTCGATAATGTGCCCATGAGCGAATTTTCAGTTCCATTGGGTGAATTCTGTATGCAGGTTTGCTGTTTTACACCGCAAAT
>JAZUDB010000124.1:0-4319 GCA_045639385.1 Anaerovoracaceae bacterium
TCTCTACGGAAACCACATTATATACTTTCGAGCTCAACATCAACTGGTTTAGCATAAACATTCTTTAAAAAAAACAAAGAAAGGTATTCCTTATGCAATCGACATCATCGCAAAATAGAACAAAAATGACTGTCTTTCTTAATTTCACAGAGTGTCTTATTGCATTCGCAGCGTCTGCCGTAGTAGTTACCTGCTGCTGGGAATTTTTTTGGTATTCAATATTTTTTGTTTGAAACTGTTGCGAACAAACGCATTGATTTCTTTGATTGTGTGTATTCTTTTTGCATTTACAATCCTTGTCTATAGAAGCCTTTGCCGGGAAACATCCTATTCGAAATGGATTCTGAAATAGACGAATTCAAGCAGAATGCCCGATGTTGAACGATTGTTCTTATCGTGTTATAATAAACTTAAGAGTTGCCGTAATGGTAGGTGGTTAGCCCTCGCACAGAGGGAGTTGAAAAGCCCTCTGTTTATATAGAAACCGAAGATCTCTTCGGAATAAACAAAAGAGGGAGTTGATACTATGTCTGTGATAGAATTTCTCGAAGTATTCGGGATTTTGATTTCAGTCTTTATGGCTGGATATACGATAGGCAAAAATTCAGCAAAAAAATAACCACCATCTGTCCTCGAAAAACAATGGTGGATATTTTTCACTAAACTTTTAGAGCTAACCACTTACTGGCAACTCTTTCTGCTATTATTATACATCATTTCTGCCGAAGTGCAAGGTTCTTTGCGCAGACATTACATCTGGTCGATGGTTTTTGCGCATTTGTGGCGGATGGGCTTCCAGCCCGGGTTTACGAACAGCGCTGCGATGCAGATGGGCACGTAGGTGAACATGAACAGGGGAAACGTAAACATATAAAGGATTTTCTGCAGGGCGGAGGCATGAATTTGCTTCCGCTCTGTGATTGTGGTGATCATGCCCAGCACAAAGGCGGTCAGGTAGATGCCGCCTGCGGCCCGAAGCAGCGAAAGCAGCAGAAGCTGCAGATCTCCGCCGGAAACAAAGACTGCAATGGCACAGCCCAGATTGATGGTCAGGTTGGTCACCGTAAGAATGGCGGCGGGCAGGATGTTCATGGTCATGTCGAAGCAGGAGAAATCGCCCCGGAAGATGCCGGCAAACAGACGGCGGCCGTATTTTTCGATGACCTGCAGATAGCCCCGGGACCAGCGCATGCGCTGCCGCACGGACTGGGCGAAATTCGTGGGCTGCTCGTCATAGAGCACCGCGTTTTCGCAGTAGGCGATTTTCTCTCCGTCCAGGATGTTGTCGATGGAAAATTCGATGTCTTCCACCAGAAGAAAGAAGTTCCAGCCGCCGTATTTCTGCAGGATGCGGTCCGAGAACAGAAAGCCGGTGCCGGACACGTTGCAGCTGGAGCCCAGAAGCATGCGGGGACGGTTCAGATACTGGGCCTCCCGCAGATACCACAGGCTGTAGCCCGCGGAGATCCAGTTGTCCGCGTAGTTCTTGGAGTTGCGGCAGCAGGTGACGATGTCGCAGCCGCTGCAGCGGGTGTTCCAGATGTTCTGGATAAAGTCCGGATCCAGCAGATTGTCTGCGTCGATGACTACGTAGGCATCGTAGCCTTCTTTTTCCACATCCCGGATAAAGCGCAGAAGGGTATTCAAAGCGTAACCCTTGCCCACCAGGGAAGGATCGCGGCGCTCCACGCAGACCGCGCCTCCGGCCCGGGCGATTTCCGCGGTCCGGTCGGTGCAGTTGTCTGCGATCACGTAGGTATGAAGCAAATTCTGCGGGTAATGCTGGGCACGGATGCTGCCCAGAAGATTTCCCAGCACCGCCTCTTCGTTGCGGGCGGCGATCAGCACGGCAATTCTGCCCGGCGCCGCCTGGGGCGCTGCCGGCAATTTGCGCAGAAGTGCGGTGGGAATGTATAAAAACTGGTAAAAATAGCAGACCAAAAACAAGGCCACGGTGACCGTGTTGGTCACGTCAGCAAATCTCATCATCTCAATACTCCTTTGTGTTCCCCTCAAAATCCCCCGGGAACTTTATTTGATTGCCGGAAAGCATACCAGCACTTTGAACAGATCGCCGTCGATCTTGATTTCAAAAATGCCGCCCTGCAGCTCTGTCAGACTTTTTGCAATGGACAGTCCCAGACCGTTTCCTTCGGTATTCCGGGATTCGTCGCCCCGGACGAAGCGCTCCATCAGCTCCTCCGGCGCAATGTTCAGCGCCGCGGCGGAGGTGTTGCGGAAGGTGATAATGGCCTGACCGGCCCGCTCCTGCAGATCCAGGTACACCCGGGTGCCTGCCATGGAATACTTGCAGATATTGTTCATCAGGTTGTCGAACACCCGCCACAGACGGCGGCCATCCGCCATAATATGTACCGGCTGGTCCGGCTGGCTGGTGACCAGGGTCAGGTCTGCGTCCGCCAGCTTCTGTTCGTATTCGCCTGCCACCTGGGTCAGCATGACCCCGGCGTCGCAGGGCGCCAACAGGATCTCCAGATTGCCGGTGCTGGCCTTGGAGGCTTCTACCAGATCTTCCGTCAGCCGCTTTAATTTTTCGGACTGCCGCAGCAGTACCTGGGAATATTCTTTAATCTTTTCGTTGTCGCATTCTTCCTTGCTGATCAGGTCCGCATAGCTGATAATGCCGGTAAGCGGCGTTTTGATGTCGTGGGACACGTTTGTGATCAGCTCCGCCTTCATGCGCTCGCTTTTGGTGCGTTCCTCTACGGCTTTGGACAGACCGATGCCGATGCTGTTTAAATTTTCCCCGTGTTTTTTAAAATCCCAGAACATGCCGCGGGTATTGGTCTGGAAGGAAAGGTCTCCTTCTGCCAGGGCTTCGCCGCCGGTCGCCAGACGCTTTAAGAGGCAGGCGACATAGAAAACAGCGGGCAGAAGAAGCAGTTTTTCGATGCACCAGAAGAACAGATAATCTTCGGTGTCCCAGCAGCTTGCCATGGCAATCAGTTCCGCGGCGCAGACAACCGCCGCGCCCAATGTGGTTTTCCAGATAAGCGGCAGTTTTTGCAGACTCTTTCCTATCAAGCGGACTCCGCTGCAAAGGCCGGTCCAAAGATATTTCAGAACGGTCCACAGCAGGCGGCAGACAAACCAGATAACGGTATAGGTAAAGAATGTTCCCTGTTTTAAGCGAGAGGCAATAAAGGTGCAGGTGCCGGTAAATACGGTGACCGCTCCCAGGGTGCCCAGGCAGAGCAGAAGCAGGTAGAAGAAGGGTCCGCCCGCGAAGGGTTCGTCGAAAATCATCCAGAAGCAGAAGAAAAGGGCTGCGCCGGATCCTGCCAGAATCAGGTCGGAAGGCAGGAACTTAAATACGCCGGCGTGGATTTCTTCGTCTTCGGGGCGTCTGCCCGCGGTGCACATCAGCGATACGAAGCAGCAGATGCCCAAAAGCAAAGCAGCCAGCCCGACGGGCAGTACCAGGTTTCGGATCTGGTAAAGGAACCAGAAAATATCTTTTAAGAAGTGCAGCTCCGGTTCGGAAAGCCACTCCGCGGCCCCTTCCGGGAAGAATTCCTGATACAGGGTCTCTCCGTCCGTGATGTAAAATCCTTCCGCCGTCATGATGGCAAAGCTTGCGATGCCTGCCGCCGCAGCGCAGAGCAGCAGTACGCAGAGCAGAAAGACCAGGGTCTTGCCCCCGTTGGACCTTGCAAATTTCTTCATCGTTTTCCCTCTTTCTCTATTTTATATCCCTGTCCCCAGATGACAATCAGATAGCGGGGCTGGGCCGGATTGATTTCCAGCTTCTCCCGCAGGTGACGGATATGCACCGCCACGGTATTTTCACTGCCCAAAGGTGTGTCTTTCCAGACCTTCTGATAAATCTGCGCCGGAGAGAACACTTCTCCCGGATGAGACATCAGCAGCTTTAAGATTTCGTATTCCGTGGGCGTGAGAGAAACCTTCTCTCCGTCCAGGGTAACGTTCTTGGCCCGGTCATCCAGTTCGATGCCGCCGATGCGCAGCTTTTCCTCCTGCCGCACACCGCCGCCCAGCTGCATGTAGCGCCGCAGCTGAGAGTTTACCCGGGCGGTAACCTCCAGGGGATTGAACGGCTTGGTAATATAGTCGTCCGCTCCCACGTTCAGACCCAGCACCTTGTCCGTGTCCTCGCTTTTGGCGGTGAGCAGGATCACCGGAATATTGCTGGTTTCCCGCAGGCGGGTCATGGCCTCGATCCCGTCCATCACGGGCATCATGATGTCCATGAGCACCAGATGAATCTCGTTTTCTTCGATGCATTCCAGGGCCTGCTTGCCGTTGAAGGCGGTAAACAGGCGGTATTCCGGGTTGGT
>JAZUDB010000125.1:0-6971 GCA_045639385.1 Anaerovoracaceae bacterium
ATACAAGCGCTGTTGTTTCAATGCGGCAATCAATAAAACAAACCGATTGTCCATACAAAAAAGTCTGCTCTCCGCCAGTCAGATGAGCAGACTTTGTCTTTGTTTAATTCATGCCTAATTTCAAAGACTATGGAGCAAATAATTCGAGACACAGCTCCTGCGCCTATAGCAGCCGGGCCTCTTCTTCGCCACGAAGCACCCGCAGGGCACCGTCGGCCAGGGCCTGCATTTCGTTTTCCCCGGGAATTACCGTTACCGGTGCGATCCATTCCACCTGCTCTTTAATCATGCCCGTAAAGTATTCGGAGTAGGCAATGCCTCCGGTCAGGATAATCTGGTCCACTTTCCCTTTGCAAAGAGGCGTCAGTCGGGCCAGGGCCTTGGACACGTTCAGTGCCATGGCTTCGTATACCAGCTTTGCCGTTTCGTTTCCGTCCGCAATCATCTGCTCCACTTCCCGGCTGTCTCCGGTGCCCAGCCAGGCGCAAAGACCGCCCTTGCCCTTGAGAAGCTTCTGCACCTGATCCCGGGTGTATTTTCCGGAGAAGCACAGATCTGCAAAGGGCGTGGCAGGAAGGCATCCCGCCCGTTCCGGGGCAAAGGGTCCGTCTTCGTCGTTGCTCATGTCCGCCACCCGGCCGTTCATCTGCAGGCTGGCGGTTATGCCGCCCCCCAGATGGGCCACCAGCAGGGTGCTGGAATAGTAGTCGATCCCGGCGTCTTTGCAGTATTTCAGGGCTGCGGCCCGCATGTTCAGATGGTGCCCCTGTCCTACCCGGCGAATTTCGGGAAGACCGGTGACGTGGCACACCGGAAGCAGTTCGTCCACGGTTACCGCGTCGTAAATATAAGCCTTTAATCCGACCTTCTGCGCCAGGTCATAAGCAATCAGAGCGCCCAGAATGGACGCGTGCTGGTCCTGGGGATGGGTGCGGATGATTTCCGTCATTTTCTCGTTTACTTCGTAGGGACCGCTCTGCATGGGACAGATGGTGCCGCCCCGGGCTGCCAGGCAGGAAAGATCGGAAAGCTTTACCCCGTGGTCTTCCATGGCCTTCTGCACCAGCGCGCTGCGCATCTCCATCTGATCGCAGATGGTTTCATAGGGAGCCAGCTCCGCTGCGCTGTGCCCGATGCTTTCCTTCCACTGCTGGGTATTTCCTTCGAAATACGCGATTTTGGTGGAGGTGGAGCCGGGATTGATGACCAGTATTTTTTCCATGGTCTACGCCTCCTCTGCCAGTCCTTTGGCCGCCAGAGCCGCCAGAACGATGGAGGTATATTTCTCTTCCGCGCTGGAGCCTCTGCTGGTCATGGCGATGGGGCACTTTGCACCCACGATAAAGCCCGCCATTTTGGCGCCGCAGGTAACGGAGAGCATTTTGCCCATGATATTGCCCGCATGAATGTTGGGAGCAATCAGAAGGTCGCAGTCTCCGGCGCAGGGGCTTTCGTAGCCCTTGATTTCGCAGATTTCCTTCGATACGGCGCAGTCGTAGGAGATGGGTCCTTCCACGATGCAGTTTTTGATCTCGCCCTGCAGATTCATCTGCTTTAAAGCGTCCGCTTCCACGGTTTCCGGCATCTTGGGATTCAGCTTCTCCACGCAGGCCAGCACGCCCACCTTGGGGCAGTCGTAGCCGATGGCCCGCAGCGCTTTTACGGAGTTATTAATGATGTCTTTTTTCTGTTCCAGGGTGGGATAAGTCACCATACCCCCGTCCACCGGCGCCAGCAGCTTGTGATAGCCGGGCACTTCGAAGATGGTAAAGTGCGACATGACGCAGCCGGTTCCCAGGCCGTGCTCCTTGTTGACCACTGCCTTTAAAAGCACCTTGGTGTCCAGGTAGCCCTTCAGCAGGAAGTCTGCCTTTCCGGCCCGGATCAGTGCCACGGCCTTTTCCGCCGCGTCCTGCACGTCCGCCGCATCCACGATATCCTCTTCCGGCACGCTTTCGCCCATGCCGGCAAGGATTTCCTTGATTTTTTCTTTATTTCCCACGAAAATCGGGTCGGCAATGCCCTCCCGGCGGGCGGTAAGGGCCGCTTCTACGGAATGCGGGTCATCTGCCGCGGCCACGGCCATGCGGGCCCGTTCCGGCAGACTTTTTGCCGCTGCAATAATCTGTGCAAAAGATGTATAGACCATCTCTATTCTCCTTTTCTCTGTTTTTCACCGATTTCCAGACCCATGGAGAAGGCCTGACGGTTTAAGGGCATCAGCTTGGGCTTGGATGCCAGCTTTTCTTCGATGCTTTCCCAGACCACTGCCGGATCGATCACGTGGGTATAGCCCAGGTATACGCCCAGCATAATCACGTTCAGCACCTTGGCGCTGCCCAGCAGCAGGGCCATTTCGGTGACCGGTGCCGCAACGGGATGAATTTCCGCCGGAATGTTTTCCGCGGAAACGATGGAAGAATTGATGAACAGGCGTCCGCCCTGCTTTAAGCGGGGCAGGAATTTGTCCAGAGACGGACCGTTCATGACGATCAGATCATCCACTTTGTCGCTGACCGGTGACCCGATAAATCCATCGGAAATCACCACGAAGCAGTTGGCGGTACCGCCCCGCTGCTCCGCCCCGTAGGACGGGAAAAAGCTTACGTTTTTATCTGTAGAATTGCAGGCGGCGTCGGCCAGGAATTTACCCAGAGACATTACGCCCTGCCCGCCGAAGCCGGCTACGCAAAGATTGGTTTCCATGTTTCTCCTCCTCTAGCGGTCGCGGATTACTCCCAGCGGGAACTCCGGCAGCATTTTTTCTTCGATATAGTCCAGCGCGGCCAGCGGGTCCAGACCCCAGTTGGTGGGACAGCTGGTCACGATCTCCACCATGGAGAAGCCTCTGCCCTCCAGTTGGTTGGTAAAGGCCTTTTTGATGGCCTTTTTGGTGCGCATTACGTTCTGCGGCGTGTTGCAGCTGGTGCGTTCCAGATAGACCGGCGCGGTCAGCTGATTCAGGATTTCGCACATGTGCATGGGGTAGCCGTGTTCCTCCGCCTTGCGGCCGAAGGGTGCGGTGGAAGCCTTCATACCCAGCAGCGTGGTGGGGGCCATCTGGCCTCCGGTCATGCCGTAGATGCCGTTGTTGATAAAGATTACGGAAATATTTTCTCCCCGGTTGGCGGCAAACATGGTCTCGGACAGACCGATGGAGGCCAGGTCACCGTCGCCCTGATAGGTAAATACCAGACCGTTGGGGTTGGCCCGCTTGATGCCGGTGGCTACCGCGCAGGCTCTGCCGTGGGGCGAAGTGGTATTGTCGTAGGCCATGTAGTCCATCTGCAGACCGCAGCAGCCGATGCCCAGCACGCAGGTGGTTTTGTCCACCACGTTCAGTTCCTCCAGTACTTCGCCGATGAGCTTCATTACCGTACCGTGCATGCAGCCGGGGCAGAAGCCGGAGACTTTATCTTCCTGTATGGTTTTTGTTCTCGAATAAATCAGTTCCATGCTATTTTCCCTCCATCATGGCCTTTGCGGCGTTTACAATGGCTTCGCGGCTCATGATATTGCCGCCGGAGCACAGGCAGGGACGCACTTCGCAGCGTTCTTTTACCACTGCTTCCACGTCTTTCATATACTGGGCCGGGATGGACATTTCCACGCTGAGAATGCCCTTCAGCTGTCCGTAGGGCAGCGCGTCGAACCAGGCCTTGGGGAAGGGGCTGAGGGTGATGGGCCGCAGCAAACCTGCCCGGATGCCTTCTCTGCGGAGCACGTCCACAGCGGAGCGGGCAATGCGGGCGGAGATGCCGTAAGCGGTCAGCACCAGCTCTGCGTCATCCAGAAGGTAGCTTTCCGCCTGAGCATCCGCCTCCCAGGATTCGTACATGGCCGCAGCCAGCTCATTTTCCTGTTGCTGCTTTTCGGTGGACCACTGACCCGGCTGAATCCAGGCACGGTGCGCGTAATCCAGCGGATGACCCACCGCTGCCCAGGAGCGCTTGCTCTCCTGAATGGCCCGGACCTCTTCTTCGGATTTCATTTCCGGCAGAACCACGGGCTCCATCATGGTGCCCACCACGCCGTCGGAAAGAATCAGTACCGGATTGCGGTCTTTGTCCGCATAATCAAAGGCATGATAAACCATGTCCACCGCCTCCTGGACGGTAGAAGGAGCAAAGACCCGCATGCGGAAGCCGCCGTTGCCGGAAGCCTTTGTGGCCTGGAAATAGTCCATCTGGGCCGGCTGGATGGATCCCACGCCGGGACCGCCTCTGGACACATTGATATATACCATGGGGATGCGCGCGGAAGCGCAGTAGGAAATACCCTCGCTCTTTAAGGAAATTCCCGGGCTGGAAGAAGAGGTCATGGACCGCATGCCTGCAGAGGCTGCGCCGTAGACCATGCTGACGGAAGCCACTTCGCTTTCGCCCTGGATAAAGGTGCCGCCCACTTCCGGCAGACGGCGGGACATATACTCCGGAATTTCGTTCTGGGGTGTAATCGGATAGCCTGCGAAGAAACGGCAGCCTGCGCGGACGGCGGCTTCCGCCATGGCTTCGCAGCCTTTCATAAATACTCTGGACATGTTCGTTTCTCCTTACTTATACACGTTGATTGCCCCGTCCGGACAGATCCGGGCGCAGATGCAGCAGCTGATGCAGTTTTCTTCGCTGACGGCGGTCACGTATTCGTAACCCTTGGAGTTTACGTTCTTCCCGATGGCAAGCACCTGATTCGGGCAGAACTTCACGCAGTAGCCGCAGCTTTTGCATCTTTCTGCAATAACTTCGATTTTCATAATTATTCTCCTTTATGCTCTTCCGGCAGCGTCGCCGGGACGAATATACCAGGGATAGGTCAGATACAGCTGCAGAGGCAGCAGCGGTTTGTCAAAGCAGTCCTCCAGTTCTTTGCAGAGGGCAGCCTCGGCGCAGTAAAAGTCTATGGAAAGACCCTCTGCGAAAAAGTTCTCCAGCAGGCTGCAGCCCGACAGGAAATCTTCTTTGCCGGTGTCCGGCCCCAGATTGGGGTTGGCGATAAAATGCAGGCGGTCAAAGGCAATGTGCGACACCCCCAGCACCTGGGAAAGCACCATATCGATGTGCTCCAGGCTGTCCGACCAGGGCCGGAAGGGATTGATCACGTAATACACCGCCGTGTCTTCCCGGTTTAAAAGCGGTGCGTAGGCACCCACCGCCCGGGCACCGATGTAGTCGCCGCCCACGTCCAGGATCACCCGGTCCTCCGGGCTGCGCAGCAGAGTATCCACCCCGCCCACCCGGGTAGGCGCATCCATGAACTGCTCCTGATAATGCAGCTGCACCCCATTTTGGGCCAGAGTATCCTCCAGATCCCGGGACCGAAACAGGGGCTTGCTCATGTCCAGATCGAACAGATGTACCCGGCTGTCTTCCGCCGCCAGTGCCGCTGCCAGATTGACCGCAATCTCGGACTTGCCGCAGCCGGCCTCGCCCAGGAAAACATAATTCTTTTGCTTGCCGCCTCCCGGCAGTGTCAGACCCATAAACGCCTCAAATCTTCATCTTTTAAAATTTATAAGATTATTATAAAGCCCGCCGGTCCTTTTGTAAAACAAAGCACAAAAAAAAGCGGGGGATTTTGCGCCTCTTTTGGTATAATAAAAACAGAAAGAGCCGCCGGGCACAAAACGAAAACCAGGAAAAGCCCCGGACAGTACATAAGGAGAAACAACGTGAGCAACCCCTCTTCGAAAATTTTACTCGGAAGAAAAATGCGCAGCGGACTGGAAAGCCTGCGGCGCGTGGACGAAAAAGGCAGCCTGTATTACATGGAGTACGCGGGCAGTTATTACGGCCCCGTCAGCTGGCCGGTCAAGGTTTTGAAGCTGATGAAAAAAGGCGGCTGCTCCGCCTTTCAGGTGCAGACGCCGGAGGGAGAATATCTTACCGGAAGAAACTACGATCTGCCCCACAAGGACGCTGCCGGCAAGATCTACGGGGTGAACCTGGTACTGCGCTGCCGCCCGGAGGGAAAATACGCCTCTATTTCCGGCGTGGACGCCGCCTGGCTCTCCGTGCTGGGTTTGAAGATGCAGCCGGGCTGCCTGGACGACGGCAAAACAGATCTTACCGCCCTGGCCCTGGCACCCTACCTCTGCATGGACGGACTGAACGAAAAAGGTCTGAGCGTGTCCATCCTGGCCCTGGACGTCAAACCCGGGGAAAAACCGGTGAACCAGAAGGAATCCGGTAAGAAAAAAGTGATCATCACCATGCTGGTACGCTATCTGCTGGACAACTGTGCCACCACGAATGAAGCGGTGATTTTTGCGGGAAAATACAATCTGGTCAACACCTTCGGAGCAGACTATCACCTGTTCGTGACCGACGCTTCCGGCTGCTCCGCCGTGCTGGAATGGCGCCATAACGCTTTCAGTGCAGTATTTACCGACGCGGTGACCAACTGCTACGCGGGGGACGATGACGCTGCCGACTGCATCTATCCCGACGGACTGAAGGAAAAATACGTGCCCCTGGAATTTACGCCGAAAAAGCCCTACCATTTCGGCTACGGCCACGGCTACGAAAGATACAAGACCCTGATCCGCCGCCTGGAGGCCAAAAACGCCGTCATGGATCCTGAGGAATGCCGGCAGCTGCTGGGGGACACCGCCCAGAACTACGACGGCATGCTGACCAGCTTTACCCAGTACAGCGTGCTCTACCATAATACGGCCCGCACCGCGGACTTCTGGGTCATGCAGGACTACGAACATAAATATTCCTTTGAAATTTAAAAGCTTCGGCGATTTCGCCGAAGCTTCTTTTTATTGTTTTTCTGCAAAGGAGACAATCTTTTGTTCATTCCGCCATTTCGGCAATTTCCATTAAATCAGACACAATACAATCTTCTGTCCCGAGTTTCTCAACACAGGAATTTTCCGGAAAAAATAAAACAGACTTTATTCCCGCATTCTTTGCGCATTCCATATCCACTGACCTGTCACCAACATAATAGGAACGTTCCGGATTTAA
>JAZUDB010000126.1:0-31001 GCA_045639385.1 Anaerovoracaceae bacterium
CGGGTACTGTCCCTGCCGGACAAAGACCTTGCCACGAAAAACCAGGCGACAGGCGTCAAATTTATGGAACAGAGACACAACCACGTCTGCATGCTTCTGCTTTTAGACAAGTTCCTGGGCAAAAATTACGACCGCGGTGCGGCAACCGAATTCAAAATCCCGGAAGAAACCATCGACGTATTAAAGCACAAGCGTGCCCTGCTGGACCCGAAATCAGACGAACAGCCGGATATAAAATACGACGGCCGTTTCCTGGAGAAGTATACGATTTCCAATAGACAGCCCGCGGAAGAAGGCCCGTTCCCGGATCACGAAGCATTGCAAAGCGAGCTTGATGCTGCCGCTCGGGAAGAAAATATTCCCGGACGGGACAATTTTGACGTCTTACTGCAAATCCTTTCTGGTGCAAATGACCTGCAGAGAAGAATCGATACAGTTCCCGGTCTTGCGTGGGAGAACAAATCGAAGCTGGACACATTTTTAACAACCCTGTACAACGTGTATTCCCTGAGCAACAAATTTCACGGATTGCTCGGTCCGAATTCTCTGTTATACGACAACTCCCTCGAGACAGAACGAATTGCCGCTGCGGTGGATGCCATCCGGAATTTCCCGGAAGAGCTTTCCCAGACGATATCCTCGGACCCCGAAATCTACGATGCGTTCCAAAGCATGCTCCGCGTGCTGAAAGAAACCGACCTGGTGAAAAACGGCGGAGAATTCACGAAAACCATCACTCCTCTGGAAAACGGTATAGAACTTACGGAATACAGCGGGCCGCTGATGGAAAACATTAAAGCTGCAGCAAAAAAACAGTCCGAAAAGACCCTTTATGCGAATATAGACGTTATCCGCACCAGGATGAATGAATTCGGCGAAACCAAACAGCTTACCGACAAGGAACTTGTTTCGCAGATTTCCGCATATATGCAGGAACATGCAGAATCGCAGCCTGACAAACTGCTTGCCGAAGCCATTGACTTTGTCCGGCAGAACGGTTTAACCGCTGCTGAACAAATCGAATATCAGAAAAACTTTATCCTGGCTTCTTCCGCAAAGGCACAAAGCGCAGCGGACTGGGCGCAGGTGGCAAGAAGCATTGCAAAAGTCGAAGTGCTGAGAACCATGGATGACGATACTGTGCCGGATTTGGCTGCGTTGGAAAATAAAGCCGACGAAAAGCTGATGCAGAAGCCAAACATCGCGCTGAACGTCTTCATGCACAATCGGATCCTGTGCGAAGCTTATGTTTCCCTCGGCGCAGACATGACCGAAGAATTCCACTACATGGACGCACCGCTGCCGGAAGTGGATCTGGATGATGCCTATGCCGACATCCGAGAGAAGATGACCAACGATGACGGAGACAACATCGGAGAAAGCCTTCCTGCCAACAGACCTGTCGTTCCCTGGGAATTCGACAAAGATCGCTTCCAAAACGCCGCAAACGAAAACCGGATAAATGGATTAAATAACTTTGCCGCCGAATTTACGAGTGCACTTCCGAAAACTTACTCCGCAGCCTGGGACAGAATACACGCCATCCTGATGAAAGTGAAAATCGACGGAAAGACCCCGGCAGAAACCCTTCGGCAGAATGCGGATTTTCTGATTCAATATGTAAAAAACGAGCCGCAGGAAAACGGTAAAACGTTCCGCCAGCAAGTTATTCTGGACAAAATTGAAGAAATCAAGGCCCTGAACCCGGAAGAACTTTGTAATTTTTCCTCCGACCGCGATTTTCTGAACCGCTGGCCGAAAATTTCGGAAAAATGGAGCGGTGCATTCATTGCGAAGAATGTTATCGCAGCCGCCGAAGACGTTGGATTACAGATTACGCAGGAAGAAAAAGATCTTCTGGAATTCCAATGCAACGTTGCCACTGCCGTATACACCCAGCTGCAGTTTTACCGGAACAGTTACCTGACCAACCCCTATGCGCCTCTCCTGGAGGGAATGGATCCGAATGAAATCCGCGGAAGTTTTTACGCACCGGAATACTGCAAAACCATTTGTCAGGATTATGCAAACGGAAAAACGGGAAAAGAGCGTTACGAAAATGCGGCGGAACTGATTCCTGCACTAAAGGCTGCAAATCTGCTGCCGCCTGCAGATCTTTCCAATCTTATCGTATGCACAGGACGCAATCTGCATCCCATCGGAAGACCGCCGGTTTTCCAGGATTTCAGTCTGGATGAAACTTTCTCCATCCAGAAGCCCGGAAAGGCACCGCTTTTCTACCGCTACGATTCGGTAAACAAGGATTTCTTCCGCGCCGAGTCACCGGAAAAAATCAATCTGCTCCTGGAACGTTACCAAAAAGTTGCCGTTATGCGGCAGGAAGGCAGAACGTACAACCCCGACGAATACCGCGATGTACTGAAGACCCCTCTGGATCTGCTGGGCAGAAAATTCATGGACACCGATCCGGAAACGAAGGAGCCTGTCGTCCGCGTTACCAAAAAGGACGCAGCCCGTATGCTTGCCCTGCAGGCGGCTTTGGAAAATCTGGAAAAGCATGCCGCCGATGCCGACGAATTCAAGGATGCTTTCGAACAGATGGCAAACGAAGAATATATCGAAGACGTCATGGGAAGCCTTCTGGCCAACCCCATGCTGGATGCGTTCATCAACCGGATGGGTGGTATGGATGAAGACGGTCTTCTCCGCACCCAGACCCAGCGTGCCCTGGGAAAGGACAACGCCCTGGAAAACTTCCGGCAGTACTGCAGTCTGGAACTGGCCAACCGGGAAGCAGCGGAAAACAGAGAGACGCCCCTTACACCGGAAGAAAAGACTGCCCTTTCGAGCCGTCTGACCAGAGAACTTGCCGAAGCCCATCCAAAGCTTAACGCCGGCAATGAAAACGCAGATCTTTACGCGGCTACAAATAAAGTATTCCAGTATCTGCTGCTGCAGAAAAGCATCGATAACAACACGCCCCTGACCCAGAAGGAGCTCAGCGAAACCGCGTATGCTTATACCTTCGACCCTGCATATACCGGCCTGCGTCTATCCACTGCATCGCCCCGGCTTACCGTCAGTTTTGCCGAAAAATTTACCGAAAACTCCTCTGTGGATTATGACCTGCCGAAAATCATGGGAAGACTGCTGGACCGCTATCAGGAAATGCAGCAGCCCGGATTTGAAAGCGACGAGGCATTTTTCGAAAGAAAATTCGAAGAAACCCACCGGGGTCAACAGGTGAGCGCCGAACAAAAAGCCGCCGCAAAGAAGGACTTTTTAAACCTCTGCGACGCCAATCACCTGATTTGGGTAGGAAATCCGGATAAGGTAAAATCGCTGGAAGATATTTGGACCCTGCATACCGACAACAATCTGGAGGCCGCCCACATCGCTGCCGTCGAGCAGCAGAAGATGCTGCACGGCAACCGGGAGATGCTGAATTCCCACCCCGTGCGCAAGAAATATCTGGACAGAGGCTACGCCCTGAATTTGCCGGACGAGCTTACGGATTCTCAACGCATCGAAATGGAAAAAGCAAAGGCCCTTCTCCAGGGCAACAGCCCGGAAGCTCTGAGTTTCCAGAAAAAATACACCACAGAGATGATCAACAGGATGCTGTCCGTTCCGGACGAAGCGCTGGCACAAAGCGGTACCGTGCACTCCCGCGCATTCTATGCCGCGCACTACAGAGAAATCCAGCTGCTTCATGACCTGCCTTACTTCTACGGCAGCAAAGAATCCAATGCACACGGTTTTTCATCGGATTTCACCATTCCCGAAAATATCGAGAAGGCCCTCTTCCACAAGCATGCGCTGGCAGAGCAATTCATTAACAACGATTTAGAGCAGATTAAAAGTCTTGCCACCGAAAGCTATAAAGTTACCCGGCTGTACGGCGATTTAACCAAGACGGATTTGTATCCGATGTCCCAGGGCAACGGTATTTTCGACACGTCGGATATAAACAGGAATCTTACAACAAAGCTGATTACGGACAAATTCACCAAAGAAAATGCGCAGTCTGCGGAAAGCGAACAGCCGGATGCAGCAGCATATGACAATCTGCATCTGGATGAAGACGCGGTAGGCATTCGGGCCGTCCCGGAAAACCGTACCGTAAAGGAGAAAATCGCGGAACTGGATCAGCTGGTAAACGCCCGGGAAATCGTACACAAAGAAAACTTTGCAGCCTTCCGGCAGGCCATGGAAACTTTCGAGGCAAACTACAACGCTTTGCCCGAGGGCGGCAGTGCGCTTGTACCGGTATTTACCGCCCTGCAGAATGCAGCAAATACTTACGTAAATACCACGGTTCCCCGGGATGGATCCTATAACAGCCTTCCCGCCGAGGATCTGGCGGCTGTAAAGTTCGCAACCAAGCTGAAAGATTTCTGCAAAGAAAAAGCGACGTATTACACCATGAAAGACACCGTAGCGAACCTGGAAAAATCGATGGGTATTGTGGATCTGTCGCTGCCGATTGACTCCAACAGAACCTACACCATGGAAGAATACCGGGGCTTGCTGTACAGCAGCCGCACCCAGTGCGCCGAAGTGGTCCAAAATGCGATTCAAGCCGGTACCGAGGTAAAGGAGGCGCACCTGGCAAGACTCTTCGTTCTGGACACCCTGCAGAAACGTCTGGCCAATCCCGAAGAAGGACTGGAAGCAGAAGATGTTGCCTCCTTCCTGAGCGAGACCTATGTCCTGGACAACATGAAGGTGGTGCAGAATGACGACCGGTATAAAGAATTTATGAACGCAAAGAAACCGGTTACGGAAGAATTCGTATCGAAGGACCTGGCCGAATCCTTCACTTCCCATATTCAGGAACGGAACCGGCAGGAAGCTGCCCGGAACAGACAGTCGAATGAACTGGAGCATGTACGAAACAACAGCCAGAACCAGCCGGGATTCGGCGGCGGTTATTAGAAAGCCGAACCGAGGCAATTGCTTTTCGGACACAGCTGCACGCGGGGTAAGCGAGATATAACAGTGTACCCCGCATGAAATTAAAAAGAAGTTCTTCGGAGAAAACTCCGCCGGCTTCACGATAAGCCTTTCTCGGATTTTGCTTGGCACTTGCTTCCGCGTGCCTCGCAAAACCCTCGCAAGTCTTCTCTACCGGCTCCGAATTTTCTCCTCCGGAACTTCTTTTTTAATTCCTTATTTGCAGGTCCCTAACAAAGATGTCTTTCTGCGCATTAATGTCGTAAATAAAGTATGCGGATTTTCCGTTTTCGAAATACAGATGCGTCCACACATGAATGTAGCTGTTTCCGGTCGCACGCCAAGCCGGATATTCACTCTGATAAGAAATAATCCGGCCGTTCTCTGCAATAAGGCGGTCCAGCTGCGCTTTTAAAAGCGTCCTTTCGTCTTTTGTATAGTTCTCAAACCCGTATTCCGTATAGGCGGCAATATACTCTGAATACAGCTCGTCCAGCGATTGATACGCCGCGCAGCAATATTCGTACAAGGTCTTTGGGAAAAACGCGCTTTGTGCCACATAGTTATTGAGAATAAACAGCTTATCCGAAAACGTTTTAATTTCCCCATCCGGAAATTTCAGTTCCACGCTTTCTGTTTGATACTCCCGCTCTTCTATGATGCAGTTCGTATAATATGTTTTTCCGTCGATCTCAAAAGAAGAGATCTCGCCTGACAGGTTTTCGCCCCGGAGATATTTTTCGTAGGTAAGTTCATCTACAATTACTTCTTTCTCGTTTTTGTGGGTAAAACAATACCTGATATATGCCTCAGCGCCCTCGTTTTGAAAAGTTAAACCTGCATAAGTGGACGGTTTTTTTGAAGTATGCTCCGCATACACCATCTCCTGCATCATGTATTCCGTTCCACCCAAATCCAGCGTAACATAGGGCTCCTCCGCAATGCGCTGCAAATTGGGAAGCCAAAAAGAGTCTTCCTTTGCATTCAGAATGCCGTCGTAGAAATATGCGGGCACCAAAGTGTTCACAAAAGCTTCCGTGCCATCGTTCACCAGTATTTCCGAGTGCTTATCTGCCAGCCGGATCGGTTCGCGGGAAAACAATAGCAGACATAGTACTGCAGCCGACAGAAGAAGCCATGTTCTGCGATTCTTCTTTTTAATTTTCTTCAGCGGCTCCAGCTGTTCCGGCATCTCCGGCGTCTCCGCAGAATCCAGGGGAGATGCGGATTTCATGTTGTCATACATTTTCCGGCATTCCGGACATGTTTCCAGATGGGCTTCCACAAAATGATTCGTATCCGGGCTGCACTCGTTTTCCACATAGGCCGGCAGCAAATCCCGAACAATACTGCACGCTTCATTTTTCGTCATTTTCGTTCATCCTCTCTTTCAATTCCGCCTTTGTTCGATAGTAGGTCATCTTCGCCCAGGATTCGGATTTTTCATATATTCTGCCGATTTCCTTAAAACTGAGCTGACCCAGGGTGTGCAGGAAAAAAACATCCTTTTTGATTTCGTCCATGCCCAGAAGTATGCGGTAGGCCTCCAGGGCAAGCTCCCGGTTTTCCAAGTGCAGAAATGCATTCCGGCCGTCCGGAAGCGCCGCATCCAGGGGACCGCTGCGCCGCTTTCGTTTTTGATCCTGCAGGTAAGCGTTCTTCCCGATCTGACACAGCCAGGTAAAAACAGAGCACTCCCCTTTAAAGCGATCCAGATTCAGATACGCCCGGTAGAAAGTCTCCTGCGTCAGTTCCTCTGCCAGCTCCGCATCTTTACAAAGCGAAAAAAGATAGCGATACAATTTACTTGCAGTCTCTTTGTATATTGAATTGAAATCTTCCATACATTTGACCTTTCGGTAATTAGAGTATCCAAACGAAAAATAGTCACAAAAATTATACAATAAAAAAAGAAGTTCTTCGGAGAAACCTCCGCCGGAACTTCTTTTTGATTTACCATTTACGTTTATTTGCCGAACTCGAATGAGAAAAGAAAGTCATAGTCGTTCTGGAACAGGTCGTCCTTTTCCCGGTTCATCAGCCGCTCCAGGTCCCCCGGACGCAGCTGATTTCTGCCGAACGACAGTGCCGCCAGCGGCTGCTCCGTTCCGTACTCGATTTGCGTCTGTTCCCAAATTTCCGATGCACCTCTTGCCAGATACTCCCGCTCCGGAACATCCTCCAGAATCGGAATCTCTACGGAGCATAAGCAGCCTTCATTTCCGAAAATCACCTTTACCGAAAAGTCGGATATATCGGGAACCAGATAAATTAACCCGCTTTTCGGGGAACCCACGTCCTCGAACCCCACAGACATGCATTCTTCTTTTCTCACAAAATCGCCGGATTGAAATTCCGACAGATACATTTTCAGCGTTTTATAGGAATCCGTCGTTTCAAAACGGTAGATAGAAACACTGCTTCCGGAAATTGTTTTCGCCGTCTTTCTTTCGATACTGTCCTGATCCAGGGGGTAAATATAATTCTTCGCTTCTTCGGGACGACGCTGCCCCAGCCATGCAAAGCAGGCCGCGGCCAGCATAATTACCGCCAGAATCCAAATCCATATTTTCAGCCGCTTTTGCTTATGGTTATGATCAGTCACTGCGCGGATCAGATTCTCTTCCGATTTTTCCGCAATACGCTCCCGGGCAATATCTTCGCCGGCAAAAAATTCATTGATGCTGATGTCCAGTGCGCCGCAAAGCTCGGTGTACAAAGATACATCCGGAAGGCATATGCCCCGCTCCCATTTGGAGACGGACTTATCGCTTACACCCAGTTTTTCCGCCAGCTGCTTCTGGGTCAGGTCCTGTTCTTTTCTTTTTCCGGCAATATACTTTCCTATTTTGATCTGATCCATAAAAGTTCTCCTTTTTTCAGGGAAATACTACCCGGTTTTCGGACAGAAGTACACCCCTCGCAGGTAGAATCGCCGGTTTTTGCACGCTTTTCGAGGAATCCGCCCCTGCGAAGACCCGCGGCAAACCGCTGCAATGAAAAAAGAAGTTCCGGCGGAGAAAATTCGGAGCCGGTAGAGAAGACTTGCGAGAGGCCTGCGATGCGTGCGGAAGCAAGCGCAGAGCAGTGACGCGAGCAAGGCTTATCGTGAAGCCGGCGGAGTTTTCTCCGAAGGAACTTCTTTTTTGACTAATTATTCTTTATACCACGATCACTTCGTCCTCGGAGGCGGCTTCGCCTTCGCCGAAGCGCTCCAGGCGCCCGGATTCTTCCAGTTCCCTGCGGAAGGCTTCCGGGTTCTTCTTGTAGTAATCCTGGTGATATTCCTCTGCATCCCAGAAGGATTTGAAGGGCTCCAGTGCCACCTGCGGCTCCCGGCCGGTCCGTGCCGCCAGCTCGTCCAGAGCATCCTGTGCCGCCGCCCGCTCCTCTTCGCCGGTATAGTACACCGCCAGGGTGTAGGAATGACCCCGGTCAATGAACTGACCGCCGCCGTCAAAGGGGTCCACGTGGGTCAGGAAAATCTGCAGAAGCTCCGCATAGGAAATCTGCGCCGGGTCGTACTCCACTTTTACGGTCTCCCGATGACCCGTCTGCTGGTGCTTGACCGCCTCGTAGCCGGGATTTTCCTCGTCGCCGCCGCTGTAGCCGCTGCGCACGGAAAGTACGCCGGGGGCAGCCGCGAATTCCGGGGTAATGCACCAGAAACAACCCGATGCGAAATATGCTGTGCTCATGTCCAAGCCTCCTGTGCCGCCCTCTGCGGCATGAAATTCTGCGTTGTCCGCCGTTTTTTCGGGCGGATATTTTGCGGCGATGACCGGGCTGGCAAAAGCGATGATGCCGAAGCCCGCGCTCCGCAGCAGGGTTGCCGCGAAGGACGATTCGATTCCGCTCTGTTTGATAATATATTTGATGTTCTGCAGGCAGCCCGGCAGCGTCCAGCCGTAACCCCGCAAAGACAGATAGGCTTCCAGGCCCCAGGCCGTGCGGTTGGCAATCACCAGACCCGCAGCCGCGATCAGTCCGGCCGCGGCAAGTCCCGCCCCGTATGAATTTCCGGTGCCGGTACGCCCCGCTGCATAAGAGTTTCCGGTGCCCGCAAAGGCCGCCTCCGGTTTTCCGCCGAAAAGCCGCATGCCCTTTACGCACAAGGCCGCCAGTACAAAACCGCCGAAACCCGCGTTGTAGCGGTACTGAAAAATAACAGTGCAGAAGGCAATGCCCAGCACCGCACCCAGGACTGCGCCCAAAATGCCGCCGCCCAGGTCAAAATCCGCGCCCGGGGCAGCTCCTCCGCTCGCCGGATTCCCGCCGAAATTATCTTTTTTGTATTCCTTTGTGCCGCTCTCTTTTTCCATCCGCCGTCCGCTTGTATCAGTTCTTAAGATTTTATAAACATTATACACTGGCATGAGTTTTTTTGGTATAATCAGTTGGTCCGAAGGGGGGACACAAAATGAGAAACAAAAGACGCGACGCGGTGAGAATTAAAGAGCTGGATCCGTTCCACTCCATCGTACCCTACGTAATGCCCAAACGCACGGAAGCGGAGGTCAGCATTACCGAACAGTTCGATATTACCGACTTAAATAAATACCTGAGCGAAAGAAATGCGGCCGAAGGCACCAACCTGAAGCTGTTCCACGCCATCTGCACATCCGTAGCCCGCACCATCTACCACCGGCCGAAGATGAATATTTTTATTTCCGGCAAAGCTTTCTGGCAGCGCAGCGACATCACCCTGTCCTTTGTGGTCAAGCGCAAATTCGAAGACAACGCGGAGGAATCCCTCATGTTCATGAAGGTGACGCCGGACATGACCCTGGACAGCGTTTCCAAAATGATTCTGGGCGACGTGGAAAAGGTGCGCAAAGAAGAAACCAACGACGTGGGCGACACCATGGATTTTGTGGGCAAGCTGCCCCGTTTTGTGCTGAACATCCTGTTCTGGGTGATCAAGCGCATGGAATATCACGGCTGCGTGCCGGAGTTTATTAAAAAAGGCGACCCCAACTACTCCACCGTACTTCTGGCTAACCTGGGCTCCATCGGCGCCGGCGCTCCCTACCACCACCTGAGCGAGTACGGCACCTGCTCCATGATGATCACCATCGGCACTGCCCACACGGAATGGAAAACCCTGGACGACGGCAGCCGGCAGCAGCGGGACGTGGTGGACTGCACCTTTATTCTGGACGAGCGCATTGCGGACGGCTTCTACTTTGCCAAATCGCTGCGCATCACCCGGTTTTTGCTGGAGCACCCGGAGTATCTGGCCCAGACCATCGAGACCCCGGTGCCCGTGGAACTGTAAAAAAACGTTATGCGAATAAAAAAACTGGGCGGTATACCTTGCTATACTGCCCAGTTTTCTATTTCCAGTCCGCGGATACGCCTGAATTCCCGCTCGTTATTGGTGACCAGGGTCAGCCCTTCCGCTTCCGCGTGACCCGCAATCAGAAGGTCCATGGTCCCCACCGGCGTTCCCGCACGTTCCACATCCGCCCGCAGCTGCCCGTACTTTTTCGCCGCAGCTGCCGTAAAATCCAGCACACTGATTGGCGCCAGAAACATCAGCAGCGCAGCCCGGTTTCGATCCTTTGCCGCGCTCTTTTCCACACCGTGGGTAAGCTCCGCATAGGTTACCGCCGAAATACAGACCTCCGCAGGGTCCTGCTGCAGAAGGTGCTCCAGAACCTGCGCCGGCTTATTCTTGATGGCGTAAATGCAGATATTCGTATCCAGCATGTACTTCATAAAGCTTCTCTTTCCGGCTCTGCAGCCTCCGTCCTGCCTTCTGCCATGAAATCCGCGGAAAACATGTCCAGGCTCTGCAGAGTGCTGCTCCATTTGCAGGTTTTCGGAATCAAAAGAACCACGTCGCCGACCTTGTTGACGTATACTTCACTTTCCGCAAAGCGGTATTCTTTGGGCAGACGAACCGCCTGGCTTCTGCCGTTTTCAAATATTTTCGCTGTCATCATATCCTTTCACCTCGCAAAAAGTATATATCATAATATATACCGCCTGCAAGCGTTTTGTTATTTACCATATTTTACCATTTTGCAGCTGCTTTTACAAGCCTTCTTCACAAAGAAAAAACCCCATTTATCAGATTATGTCTAAAAAATGGGGTTCACTTCATTTTTCCGAAGCAGGCTTTTGTTTATTTACTTATTCTTCGGTTTCCGGTGCGGTTTCGGCTTCTTCGCATTCGCAGGCTTCTTCGCATTCGGTTTCCGCGGTTTCTTCGCAAACTTCTTCTGCAGCTTCGCAGGCTTCCGCTTCCTCGGCTTCTTCGCATTCGCAGGCTTCTTCGGCGGCCTGTGCCTCTGCGTCTGCAGCGGCCTTAGCAGCCTTCCGGGCTTCCTTTTCCTTGCGGAAGGAATCTGCCAGCGCGGCGTGCTCCGCAAAGATCTGCATCAGTTCGCTTTCCGTTCTGCCGCGATTTTCCGCAGAAGCGCATCTGTGGGCTTCAAAGGCGGCGCGGAGCTTCTCTTCGTAGTCGGCCAGAGCTTCTTCTGGAGAAGCGTCACCGGAGCTGTCGGCGATTTCGTATTCGATCATCAGCTGCTTTAAGTCTTCTTCGTAGTGCTTGTAGCTCAGGTTGATGCTCTCGATCAGGTCGTCAATCTGGGCATGGCAGGCCTTCTTGTAGTGATCTTCCAGCTTGCGGCCTTCCTTGCCGCTGCCCTGCAGGCTCACTTCCAGCACGTCCTTGTTGTCCTTGTACAGGGTCTTTACGCAGTCCAGATCGTCTGCTTCTGCGGAAGCCTCGATCTCTTCCAGCTCGAAGTATACCCGGCCCAGCTGCTCCTGAGTCTGTTCGCTGACCCCGAAGCGTTCGCTGAAGTTTTCGAACACGCTCTTCTTTAAAAGCTTGCGGAACTTCTTTTCGGAAAGTGCCATGCGATCACTCTTTAATGCAATGCCTACTGCGGTGTCGGAGGGCTTGATCTTCTTGCCGCTTTCTTCCTCTTCCGCCGTGTCAATGGGATGCTCTGCCATCAGGCGTTCCCGGTAAGACTGCAGCTTGGCAACTTCCTCTTCTTCCAGAACCGGCCACTGGGGATCCATGGCTTCCAGTTCGCTTAACACGATTCTGGAGATGACCAGGCGGGCATACCATTTGTGATCTGCCGGAACCACGTACCAGGGGGTGTTCTTGCGGGCGGTGCGGTTGATGCAGGTCTCGTATGCCTGCATGTATTCGTCCCAGTATTCTCTTTCGTCGATGTCGCCGGAGGAGAACTTCCAGTTCTTCTTCTGGGTGTCGATTCTGGAGATAAAGCGGCGGGCCTGTTCGTCCTTGCTTACGTTCAGGAAAATCTTGACCACGCGGATGCTGTTTTCCCACAGATATTTTTCGAAGTTGCGGATCTGCTCGTAGCGCTTGTCGATTATGGTGCTGCGGTCGATGCGGTCTGCATACTTGTTCTTTTCGTAAATTTTATGAATCTTCTGTACCAGCACGTCCTCGTAATAGCTGCGGTTGAGGATGCTGATGGTTCCCTTTTCCGGGATGGCTTTCCAGAAGCGCCACAGATAATCGTGTCTGTTTTCCTCGCTGCTGGGCACCTTAAAGCTGTGCTCGGATACGCCCTGGGGGCTGAGGCAGCTTAATACCGCGCGGACGGCGCCGTCTTTGCCGGCGGCATCCATGGCCTGGAATACAAAGATGATGCCTTCCTTGCCTTCCGCGAAAAGCTTCTGCTGATATTCGTTGATTTTTTCCAGATTCTCGGTAAATTCCCCGATGGTCTCGTGGCGTTCGTTAAATTCGCCCTTGTCGGCACAGTCAAAATTTTTGATGGAGAATTTTCTGGTGCCGTCGTACTTATAGTTCTTCATACTTTACCTCTTAATAAAACACACTTTATTCTCTTTTTTTCCAAAAACCTTTCAGCAATTATCAAAAACCTGTCCGGATTTCTCCGGGCAGGTTTTCAATTTGCCTTACAAACTAGTTTGCATCTGCGTCAAACGGCATAAGAGCAACGGTTCTTGCTCTCTTAACTGCGGTTGTGACAGCTCTCTGATGCATGGTGCAGGTTCCGGTGATTCTTCTGGGAAGAATCTTACCTCTTTCGGAAACATACTTCTTGAGTGTTTCCACGTCTTTGTAGTCTACAACAGCTTCCTTATCTGCGCAGAACTGGCAAACCTTCTTTCTGCTGCGAGAGTTGTTGTAGCTCTTCTTTCTCTGATTATCCTTTTCCATTGTTCTCTCCTGTCCTATGGATGTTTAGAACGGAATATCGTCGTCTGTCAGCTTCTCAAATCCCGACGGTGTAGTGTCTGCAGAATCGAACGGATTGCTGTCGAATCTGCTGTTGGACTGAGAATTTCCGGCATCGCTCGCCCGGTCTAAAAACTCGACTCTGTCTGCAAGAACTTCGGTGGTGTATACCTTTCTTCCGTCCTTTTCATAAGAGCCTGTCTGAATACGGCCCTGAATTCCTACCAGTCTGCCCTTGCCGAGATATTTCTCAACAAGTTCTGCAGTCTTTCCGAAGCATACGATGTTCGGATAGTCTGCGCCAAGATCTTTTCCGTCTTTTTTGCCGCGATCGATGGCAATGGAGAATCTGGCAACTGCAGTCTGGCTGGCTGCGCCGTAACGTACTTCTGGATCTCTTGTAAGTCTTCCGATTAAAGATACAGAATTCATAGTTTTTACCTCTTACTTTTCATCCTTGGAAATGATGATGTGTCTGAAGTATGCGTCTGCGATACGAAGTCTTCTGTCCAGTTCCTTCGGAAGTTCGGGTGTTGCGGTAAACTGCATTACTACATAGTAACCTTCGGACTTCTTGTTGATCGGATAAGCAAGCTTCTTGAGACCCCAAACGTCTGTTTCAGATACTTCGCCGGCTTCTGCAATAATGTTCTTAACGTTTTCGATTGCAGCTTCCTTCTTGTCATCTTCCAGAGCAGGATCGATGATAAACATCAGCTCGTACTTATTCATTTTTTCACCTCCCTATGGTCTAAATGGCCGGAATACCTCCTTCCGGCAGAGAGCATTGTAAAATACGAATGCTCGATAATTATACCTATCAAAGCTTTTCATTGCAAGCTTTTTTTGGTATAATCGTGGTTGTTGTTTTTTAAATTGGAAGGTGACCCAAATGAAAATCGGATTTGATGCCGAAAAGTACCTGGAAGAGCAATCCAAGTACATTTTAGAAAGAATAAACTGCCATCACGGGGAGAGACTTTACCTGGAGTTCGGCGGTAAACTGGTCCAGGACAAGCACGCGGCAAGAGTGCTTCCGGGCTTCGACGAAAACGCCAAAATCAAGCTTCTTGCCAAGATGAAAGACCACGCGGAAATCATCATCTGCATCTACGCAGGAGATATTATCGCCAACAAAACCCGCCAGGACTTCGGCATTACCTACGACCTGGAAGCCATGCGGCTCATCGACATGTTCCGCAGCTACGACCTGGCCATCAACAGCGTGGTGATTACCAGATACGAAGACAATCCTGCGGTCAACACCTTTATCAACAAGCTGGAACGCCGCGGCATTAAGACATACAAGCATTTTTACACCAAGGGCTATCCTACGGACGTGGACACCATCGTATCCGAGGAAGGCTACGGTGCCAACCCCTACATCGAAGTGACCAAGCCGCTGGTGGTGGTCAACGGACCGGGCCCCGGCTCCGGCAAGCTCGCCACCTGCCTGTCGCAGCTCTATCACGAATACCGTCAGGGCAGAACCGCCCGCTACGCCAAGTTCGAAACCTTCCCGGTGTGGAACCTGCCTTTGAAGCACCCCATCAACATTGCTTACGAAGCAGCCACCGCCGACCTGAAGGACGTAAACATGATCGACTATTTCCATCTGGAAAAGTACGGCGTGGCTTCCGTTAACTACAACCGGGACCTGGAAATGTTCCCCGTGGTGCGCCGCATCATCGAGAAAATTACCGGTGGTCCTTCCGAATACAACTCCCCCACGGACATGGGGGTCAACCGTCTGGGCTTCTGCATTACCGACGACGCGGTCTGCCAGGAAGCCAGCCGCCAGGAAATCGTCCGCCGTTATCTGATGACCTGCGTGGACTACAAGCGAGGCAAGGCGGATGAAGAATGCCTGCAGCGGGCAAAGCTGCTCATGGACGAAATGGGCCTGAACCCGGAATACCGGCACACCGTAAAGCCCGCCCGGGACTACCGGGAGTTTAAGGTCAGCCAGGATAAGAAGTACGAAAACTGCGTAATTATGGCCCTGGAACTGCCCAACAAACGCATCGTGACCGGCCGTTCCAGCCACCGTATGGCTGCCGGCGGCGCCTGCATTCTGAACTCGCTGAAAGCTCTCTGCGGCTACGAAGACGACCGTCTGCTGGTGTCCGAGGAAGTCGTAGACGCCATGCAGCACCTGAAAGCCGGCGTGCTGCGCAAGGAAAAAGAGAGCCTGACCGTGGACGAAGTGCTTTCCGCTCTGGCCATTTCCGCCGTAGACGACCCCCGTGCGGAGGCCGCCGTGGACAAGCTGAAGGATCTGCGGGGCTGCACCGCACACTGCACGGCCATCCTTTCCGACCGTGACGCCCAGGTCTTCCAGGATCTCGGCATAGACGCCACCTGCGACGCGGAATTCTCCACCAACAACCTGTACATGGGATAAAATAAACAAACCCGGAGCACCAACGCTCCGGGTTTCTTTCAATTTTGCTGTGAAATTCCGCCGCCATTCACCCTGGTGCCGGGTTCGTGTCCGAATTCTGCCGCCATTCACCCACTTGCCGGGATTCCCGCCAATTGGGACCATTTTGGATCTCATTTTTCCCGCAAATACCGCTAATATTTCACCCATTTGCCCGAATTTTCAAAAATGGGACCACTTTTCTTCGAAAAATCCGGCGATAAATCGGCATTATATGGTCCCAATTCGCCGTTTTTGCCCGACTGGGTGAATTTTGACCCTAACAAACGGCACGATACGGCACAAATTTGGTCCCACTTGAACACATTTCGCAAAGTGTGCATTTTCACAGGCATTCGCGGGCTCTTGACGCCCGCGGTTTCGCCAGGCATGCATTTTCGCAGGTACTCGCGGGCACTTGACGCACGCAATTGCGTACGCTATAATGTACGCGAGGTGTCACGATGGCAAAGATTACAAGCATTACAAACGCAAGAAAAGATATATACAAAATTGTAGAAGACGTCTGCGAAACCCACGAGGAAGTGGTCATCTACAATGCCAGCACCGGCAGCAATGCGGTACTGCTTTCCGAGGATGACTGGAAAGCCATTCAGGAAACCCTGCTGCTTTCCGGAATTCCGGGAA
This sequence comes from Anaerovoracaceae bacterium, assembly GCA_045639385.1. Classification (GTDB taxonomy): domain Bacteria; phylum Bacillota; class Clostridia; order Peptostreptococcales; family Anaerovoracaceae; genus RUG13409. The sequence goes on from JAZUDB010000126.1 coordinate 16,191, forward strand.
TGACAGAGAGCCTGAAGGCTGCGGCAGAGGAGGATCTCTCGCTGGGAAGCGTGTACAATCCCGCGGAGGAGTGGTAATGTACACGGTCATTTTCAGTCGGCAGGCCGAGAAAGACAAAAAACTGCTGAAGGCCGCGAATCTGGAAGAAAAAGCACGAAGTCTTCTGAATCTTCTGATGGAAGACCCTTTCCGCAATCCGCCGCCTTACGAAGCCCTGGTCGGACAGCTGAAGGGCTTTTGTTCCAGACGCATCAATTACAAACACCGACTGGTGTACACCGTCAACGAAAAAGAACAGTATGTCCATGTGCTTCGCATGTGGACCCATTATGAATAAAAACCCGGAGCACCAACGCTCCGGGTTTCTTTCCTCTGATCGGGGCCTTCGGGCCCCGGTTTTTGTGTGTCAACTCTTCTCTGAAATCCTTAGGATTTGTACAGAATGGTCATCATTACGCCGCTGATGCTTTTGATGACTTCTGCGGGAATATCGTCATATTTTTCGCTGACCAGCTGAGATAAATCGCTTACTTTGAAATCGTCCATGTTGCACCTCTAATACTTTCCGTTCTCGTGAACCCAATTGGTTACTGCAGCCAGGTTTTCCAGCTTGGCGTCTTTTGCATAGCAGAGATTGACGTCTGTGCAGTAGATATAATTTCCGCCCGGAGCCAGATTGTCCAGGCACCATTTTGCTTCGTCGATGCACTGTTCCGGAGTACCCAGCTTTAAGGTTTCCAGCTTTAAGCCGCCGGCAAAGCAGAAGCTCTTGCTCAGCTTTTCCTTGATAAGCTTCCAGTCGCCCTTTTCGAAGATGCCCAGGGTCAGACCGTCTTCCGGCATATCCTGCATCAGATCCAGATACGGAGTCCAGTCGTTTTCGCAGTAGTAGATGGACGGCATACCCATTTTCCAGAGATCTTCGGTGGTTCTCTTCAGATACGGATAGTAGAACTTTGCGAAATCCTTGGGACGCAGGAAGGTGGGCAGGTGCAGCGGCATAAAGATTCCGCCGTCATCGCTGGGGTTGGTCCAGGATTTTGCACCGTTGATCATCATGGGGTAGATGGCCTCGCAGGCATCCAGTACATCCTGAGGACGTCTGCGGATGTCTACCATAATGCCCTGGAAGTCGCGGAAGAAGTCCAGAATTACGTCCGGGGCAATGTAGGTGCCGCCCTTGACCACGATGGGAACGCCCAGTTCCTGCTCAACGCCCGCATTGGCCACCGCATTGTACTGCAGCCAGTCCAGAACGTCCTTCAGTCCCTGATGCCAGGTCTCAATGGCGCTTTCCTTTTCCCGGAGCTTCGGATATTTTCTCGGCAGAATGACGTTCATAATAAATTCGCCGGGGTTTGCAATCAGCTGGGCATATTCGTCCGCTTCCATGGTTGCACCCTTGCCGCCCTCGATCATTACGCCGGTCTCATTGATTTTATAAAGAGAGTTTCCTATGGTATCCAGAAGCTTTACCGGCTTTAAGTTACCGGTTCCGTAGGTAACGTCCACGTATACGTCTTCGTAAAGCTTGCGGAAGCAGTCCACCAGCATAGCCGGATCCTTGGTGTAGGAATCCACAATGCTTGTTCCCGTAGCGAAGTGCGCCCACTGTTCGATCATGGGAAAGACCGGTACTCTGTCCGGAGTTCCCTTGTGGAACGCTGTTTTAAATCTTGCCTGTCTTTCGGCAAAGCTTGCACTTTCGTAATTCATATTTTCTCCCTTCTTATTCTTACTGCGCGTTGCGCCGTTTTTCCACTGTATCACTCATCATCTGAACTTTATCTTTTGTCAGTCCGTAACCGAAAATCAGGATGACCGCTCCGGCCAGCACGCAGACGCCCGGAATGAACATAAAGGCGTTGGCAATACCGTTCTTCAGCACGCCGGTCACCGCATCCGCAGAAAGGGTGGCAGAGAAACCGACGGAAGCCAGAACACCGTTAATAATCAGGCTGCGCATGACCAGCGCCACCTTCAGCGGCACGTTATTCAATCCCATAATCCATCCGGAAGCATCCTCACCCGTGCTGTATTCCGCATAAATGGCGGTATCTGCAAACATGGTGGGAGACAGGGAATAAATGCTGCCGTATCCGTACTGACCGATGGACATCAGAACGATGACCGCAATAGGGCTTGTGTAGAATACCTTGGACAGTACCAGGCATCCGCCCAGAATGATGTAGGAAAGCACGAAGGCCGCCTTGGTGTTCAGAAGCTTTACCAGATACTTGCAGGTGTAGGCACCCAGCATGCACATCAGGTTGGCACAGAGCAGATAGGTTGCCAGCAGGCCCGGCTTGTTTGCCACATAGTCGAAATAGTATACTGCGCAGCCGGAGATTACGAAATTGGCAATCCATCTGGCCAGCTCTGCCAGCAGCAGAACCAGCAGGTGACGATTCTTGAACAGTCCGGAAAGCATGGCCTTGACGGAAGTCTTTTCTTTTTTGGGTACAGCACCCTTGGTGTCTTCCCGGGTTTCTTCGTAACCTTCGGTCAGCTTGAAATGAATGTTGTAGCCGATGGCCATGAGAATGCTCAGTACAAAGGCCAGGGCTGCGAATTTATAGTTTTCGGTCACCAGAAGCGCCAGCACATTGGCCAGCGGAAGTCCCATATAGGAAAATAACATGCTTCCCACCCGGTTGTAAAGACCTCTGGTGGCAGACAGCTGCGCCCGGTCCTCCGGGGTGCGGCCCACGATGGGAATAATGGCCATGTTGGCCACGTAGCCGAAATTCCAGATGATGCTGGAGATAATGCCGGCAGCGGTAATCACCACTGCGGCGGGAACTACGTTTTCAGACACCTTGATGTACTTGAACATATAGGTGATGGGAACCAGCCAGGGCGTAATCAGAAGCCAGGACCGGTAACGGCCCCAGCGCATGGGCTTGGTTCCGTTCATGATAGCACCGTATACCCAGGACGTTGCCGCATCCACGATGGTGGTAACAGACTGGATAATGGTGACTACCGGTAAGGCAAACATCGCCACATTGGTCAGATAGAAATTGAAAAAGACGTTCTCTACCTGCGTCATGAGGGTGAATGCCAGGTCGCCGACGCCGAAGAAGGTTTTCAGCTGCCGGGTCAATCCGCTTTTCTTTTCCATTTTTTACTCGCTTTCTTGAAATTAGATATGTATTAATTTTGATATATATCAAATTGAATATATATCTAATTTTACAGGCTGTCAACAAAAAATTTTATATGTATCAAATTTCTGCCTGTTTATCTGCAAAGCAATCTATGGTACAATTAGCGGCAAGAGGTTGAAAATGGCAACATACGAAGCAGGAGATTTAACAAAACAGAAGATTTTTGACGCTGCGAAAAAGCTTTTCTACGAGAAAGGCTACGCGGACACCACCATGAAGGAAGTCTGCGCTGCGGCAGGGGTCAGACAATCTGTTTTTTATTATCACTATAAAGACAAAAAAGAAATTGCAGAGAAGCTTTACGTGGATTTCGGCGAGCGGCACATGTCCGCCATCCTGGATCTCTTCCGCACGGAGCATTACAGCAGCGCATTTGACGGAGACATTGCCCTGAACAACTGCATTACCATGGCGTTGTTTTTCAAAAACTCCTTCGAAGATGAAAACCTGAACCGTTTCTGGGCCCAGATGTACACCGAGAACCAGCCGGAGCAGCTGGAGTGGTACCGGCACAGATATTACAATATGTTCCGCAAGAGCCCGCTGGCAAAGGAGAATTTTAATTTTGACTTCTTCCTCACCGCCTGCACATCCATCAACGGACCGCTGATGATGGGCTATTACAACAAAACCATCAATGCGGACGCGAAAGAGATCATACGCTTTAAGGTGGAGCACACCCTGCGGCAGCTGCGTTATCCGGAAGAAAAGGTCCAGGCCATGACCGACAGCGTACTGGAAACCGCCTATTCGCTGCCCCTGACCGCCGGAGAGAACTTTGAGATTTTTGTAAACGGCAAAGCGTTTCGAATAGCAAAATAAGAGGTGTCTTATGAGAGCGAAGAAAAAATCCAGGAAAACCGGTCTGATTCTTCTGATCCTCCTTCTGGTTCTGGGCGGCGGCGCTGCCTGGTATTTCCTGATGGGTCCGGGGGTCAGGACCTACACGGTCAGCTTCGATTCCAAGGGCGGCACGCCCTGCAGCCCGGCGGAAATCAGAGCGGGCAGGTCCATCGAGCTTCCGCAGCCCGAAAAGCAGTACTACACGCTGGACGGCTGGTACATCGGCGACCTGAAGATCAACTCGCCCTACACGCCGGTCGATAATGTAACCCTGAGCGCGCACTGGACCGGCAAGACTGCGAAAATCTATTTCGATGCCGGAGAAGGCAAGCCCAGCGCGGAAACCGACTACCTCTGCGGCAGTCCGTTGGTGCTTCCGGAAGACCCCACCTGGGCCAAACACCGGTTCGGCGGTTGGATCGACGCCGCAGGCAAGAGCTGGAAGGCGGGAGACATCTTCGAAGGCGAGGAACTGCACCTTTACGCCTCCTGGAACGCCAACACCTTTACCGTTATTTTCGATACCCGGGGCGGGTCCTACGTGGAAGAAATAATTCTGACCGAAGGCGATGCTTTGGAACTGCCCGGCACACCCTCACTGCAGGACAGCCGCTTTATCTGCTGGGAGGACGAGCACGGCAACCCGGTGGAAGACGGCACGATTCTGCCCTGCGAGGATATTACCCTCTACGCCCGCTGGGACAAAACCGGATTTCTGATTACCTTCGACTCCCGGGGCGGCACGGAGCTTTCGCCCATGCTGGTGGGTGCAGAGCAAGTGCTGCGTCTGCCCAGCCCCACCAGAGCCGGCTACAAATTCCTGGGCTGGCAGGACAAATACGGCAAAGTCATTCACGACGGCGACGTTCTGCCCTGCGAAGACATTACCCTGTACGCCATGTGGCAGACCAACTGATTGCGCGGCGCCATGCGCCGGACCAACGAAATGCACTGCTCCATATAGCAGGCACGTGAAATACATTCTGTAAAGAAAAACCCCACTCTCCCGCCGGACGCGGAGGAATGGGGTTTTGTTTCAGTCTTTTTTCCGGGTCAGAACTGCGCCCGCCACGGAAGCTGCCAGGGCAAACGGCGCAATCCGCACGAATACGAATTCAAACCCGTGCATCAGGGTTCCGGCCACAGCCAGCTCCGGATCGGTAAAGTCCCAGTTTAGGTAAGGGCTCTGCAGAAACCAGAGCAGTCCGAAGATCAGCACAATCAGAACCGCCAGGCCGATGAAAAGCCCGTGACGGCGCTTTCTTCTTCTTTCCTTTTCCCGGGCCAACTGCAGATTCAGAACCTCCAGCTTCTCGGACACCGCCCGAAGATCGGAGGCTTCCGGCTCGGTGACGGTTTCGCCCAGCAGCGTGCTCACCGGGGCGCCCAGCACCTCCGAGAGGGTAATCAGCATTTCCGCGTCGGGCACGGACAGTCCCTGTTCCCACTTGGACACGGTCTGCCGCACCACGTTCAGTTTTACGGCCAGTTCTTCCTGGGAAAGACCCTTCGCCTTTCTTAAGTTTTTCAAGTTTTCCTGCAGCATAGAAATTTCCTCCTTTGCTGCCCCTATTCTACAAAGAAAATCCCGTTGCGGAAAGCAACGGGGTTTAACATCTAATTTTCTTCTGTCTCTGTGCTGCCGGATTCGGCTTGTTTTGCGGCTTCCTGCGCTTTCATGGCCTCTGCCGCCTGCGCAGCCGCCTCAGCTTTGGCGGTGACCACCGTAAACTCGGAGACACCCGGAATTACCTCGCCGTCAATCTGTACCGGAGCCGGTGCATCCAGCCGGATGTGTACCGTATGACCCTGCAGAATATCCACGTTTTTTTCGTGAATCGTATGCTTTCCGAAGAAAATCTGCGGAAGCAGCGCGGCAACCTGCAGCCGATGTATGTCGTGAATAACCATCACAGACACCGTGTGCTCCGGGTTCAGTCGGTCCTGGTTGGGGGTGGGCATCATGCCGCCGCCGAAATACCGGCCGTTCATCACGGGGCAAAGCCACACACTGTCGTAGAAATAGGACTTTCCGTCCACGGTAATAACGGCGCCCTTCGGCTGATAATAGTGCAGCACGCCGGTAATGGCGATTTTCGTGTAGTTGATGGGCCGGGGAGACGTGCCCCGGGTCTTCTCGCCCACTTCGCAGCAGTACCCGTCCAGTCCCACGCCCACGCCGTTCAGAAAGTAATACTTCCGGCCTTTGATCAGCGCGTAAGGCAGATCCCGCACGTAGCGGTTAATGTTGACCGGTGCATTTCCGCAGCCGCCCTTGGGCCGGGAAAGGTCGCTGAAAAAATCGTTGCCGCTGCCGCCGGCGCAGTAATACACGTCGTTGGGCATTTTAACCCCGTCGGAATAGTTCACAAAACGGTTCAGGGTACCGTCGCCGCCGCAGACGATAATCTTCCGCTCCGGATCCAGCTCGGCAAAAAATCCCGGATAGTCCAGGATCCGGGTAAAGTCCTGAAACTCCAGCTCATCTTCCCGCAGGAGCTTCTTTAAGGACATCGCCATCCGGTAACCGCTGCCGTTGCCCGCCAGCGGATTATACAACACTAAAAACTTCTCCATTTTTCCCCTCGTTTTTTCTTTTTCCGGTTACCCGGTATCATCTCTTTTCCGGTAACCCGGAAGTATCCCTTTTTTGCCCCGGCTCTGCCGGAGCATCCCCTTTTATACAGAAGCCCCGAATTCTCCGGGGCCAATGCGCTATTTATTTTCGATATCCATAATCAAATCGACTCTTCTCTGGTGTCTGCCGCCCTCGAACTCGGTGGTCAGCCAGGTGTCCACGATCATCTTGGCCAGGTCCAGACCCACCACTCTGGCGCCGAAGGCCAGCATGTTGCAGTTGTTGTGGGCGCGGCTCATTCTGGCGGTGTAGGGTTCGGAGCAGACGCAGCAGCGGATGCCCTTTACCTTGTTGGCAGCCAGGGAAATGCCAAGACCCGTACCGCAGATGACGATGCCCAGATCTGCTTCGCCGTTTGCTACAGCCCGTGCAGCCTTTTCACCGTAAACCGGATAGTCTACGCTTTCGGTGGTGTCGGTACCGAAATTAATGATTTCGTAACCGTATTTTTCCTGAATGTAAGCTGCAATCTGATTCTTCAGTTCCACTGCAGCGTGGTCATTACCCATTGCGATCTTCATGTTATTTGCTTCTCCTTGTATTCTGATATTCTTTAGACAGCCGAATCAGCTGTGAAAAATAATCCATGGTGTATTCGCGGTACAGCGGGTCCACGCTGCCGCCGTGCTTTTCCAGCACCACTTTCTCCCGGGCGGGATCCGTGGTGGGCAGGCCGTTGGCCTCTTTGTAGTCCGCAATCTGCGCGGAAATCTCCATGCGCTTAACAAAATATTCTTCCAGGACCTTGTCGATCTGGTCCAGCTGTGCTCTTAATTCATCCAGGTTCATGCTTTTCCTCCGGGGAATAAAATCAGTTTTGCGATGTTGAGAAGGACCAGGGACAGGATGAGCGACCCCACCACGTCCGAAGGCCAGTGCACGCCCACCAGAATGCGGGACATACCGATAATCAGGGGCCAGGCGATGAGAAGTACCCGCAGCAGCGCCGCAGTTCCCTTCTTTTTCGGGTAGACCCGGGTATTTCTTTCCTTCTTATATATGGGCAGGCTCTTGCCTTCGGTCAGGAAGTAGTAACCCAGCAAGCTGGCAAAGGCGATCCAGAATACCGTGTTGTTCAGAGTGTGACCCGACGGGAAGGAAAATCCGTGTTCCGGGCAGAGCCACAGCAGCGAATCGGGCCGGGGACGCTTGAACAGGTGCTTTAAAAGCTCGTACATGCCCACGCTGGTGCTTACGCAGCCCGCCATGGGAATGCCGTAGGCAAAGCGGGTCTTTCTGCAGAGCAGCAGAACCACGCACACCGCCGCCGGCAAAGGCCAGTGACCCACGTATTCCAGGGCGCAGCCGAAAGCGTTCAATGCCGGACAGCGCAGTCCGAAAAAGAACTGCTGCACCGCGGCGTCAAAACCCGCAAGCCGTCCGCCGAGCATCAGAGCTGCCCAGAGACCGAACACTGCGGCAAAAACAAACGCCGCCGCCAAACTTTTTTTTCTTTCTTTCGATTGCATAAATTGACCTGCCTTGATAAAAACTGTTTATTAGTATATCATATTATGGATATAAAATATTAAAAAAGAATGCGGTTTGTATGCCGAACACGGAAAAATACAAAGGAGAATTCTATGAATACAAAACCGGTACTGGTGGTTATGGCTGCCGGCATGGGCAGCCGCTACGGCGGATTAAAACAGATTGACGGCATGGGTCCCAACGGGGAAATCATTATCGATTATTCCCTCTACGATGCCAAGCGGGCAGGCTTCGAAACCGTGGTCTGCATTATTAAGCACGAAATCGAGGAAGATTTCAAGGCCATCATGAACCGGGGTGCCGCCAAGGGACTGAACATCATCTACGCCTACCAGGAACTGAATGATATTCCGGCGGGCTACAGCATTCCGGAAGGACGGGTCAAGCCCTGGGGCACTTCCCACGCCATCCGGGCCGCCAGAAACGTGGTGGACGGACCCTTCGCACTGATCAACGCAGACGACTACTATGGTCCCGGCGTTTACAAAACCATGTACGACTACCTCTGCACCGCAGCGGACAAAGACGGCGTTTACGACTTTGCCATGATGGGCTACAAGCTGGAAAACACCCTGACCAAGCACGGCACCGTGGCAAGAGGCGTCTGCGTGGATAAGGACGGCTACCTGGTGGAAATCGAAGAACGCACCAAGATCGGATGGAAGGACGGCAAGATTGCCTTCACCGAAGACGACGGCGAAAGCTGGACCGAAGTTCCGGAAGGAACCACCGTTTCCATGAACTTCTTCGGCTTTACCAAGAGCATTATGAAAGAGCTGGACGACCGGCTGCCCGCCTTTATGGACGACGCGCTGGCCCACAATCCGCTGAAGGGCGAATACCTGATCCCCCGCACCGTGGGCGATCTGGTTTGCGAGGGCAAGGCCACCGTTAAGATCCTGCCTTCCGAAGATAAATGGTTCGGCGTAACCTATCACGAAGACAAGGAAAAATTCGTAGAAGCCATCACCGAAAAAATTGCCGCCGGACTGTATCCGGCAGATCTCTGGGGGTAAACCATGCTGAAATATCCACACCTTTTTTCCCCGATTCAGGTGGGAAACGTCGTTTTCAGAAACCGCATTTTTGCAGCACCCACCGGCTGGGTGGATATCCGGGGTGACGGAACCCTGAACGAAAACGCCATCGATTACTACGCAGAAAAGGCCAAGGGCGGCGCTGCGTCCGTCTGCATCGGCGAATGCCACGTGGACGGAGACCGGGGTTCCCGGGGCGGAAAATACATCAACCTGCTGAATTCCATGAATTTGGCTTACATGGGCAGAATTGCGGACAAGATCAAGCGCCACGGCGCCGTCGCCTCCGCGGAACTGTCTCACTGCGGACGCTACGGCGGCATGCGGAAGGGTCCCTCCGAAGGTGAAGTGGACGGCAAACCGGTTACCGCATATACCGAAGAAGAAATCGAAGAAATCATTGCACATTACGTAAAGTCTGCGGTCAACGTAAAGAACAAGGGCTTTAATATGGTTACGGTGCACGGCGGCCACGGCTGGCTGCCCCAGCAGTTCTTCAGCGAATACACCAACCAGAGAACCGACAAATGGGGCGGAAGCCGGGAGAACCGGGCCAGATTTGCGGTTGCCATCTGCGACGGTATTCACAAAGCCTGCGGCAAGGACTTCCCCATTGAGTTCCGCATCAGCGCCTCCGAGCTCTCTCAGGGCTACGACCAGGCGGAAGGCATCGAATACGCCAAGGCTCTGGACGGCCACGCAGACATTATTCACGTGTCACTGGGCATCCACGGCAGCCTTTCCAACGAGGAATGGCAGGTCTTCTCTCCCACCATGTTCCAGGAAGAAGGCGCCCTGGTGGAATACGCCGCGGCCATCAAAAAAGAAATGAAGCATTCTCTGGTGGGAACCGTGGGTTCCATTTCCTCTCCGGAGATGATGGAAGAAATTATCGCCTCCGGCAAGGCAGACTTTGTCAACTGCGCCCGGGCCCTGCTCTGCGACCCCTACCTTCCCAACAAGGCCAGAGCCGGCAAAGACGATGAAATTACCCCCTGCATCAAGTGCATGAGCTGCTGGTCCTCCATTATGACCGGCCTGCTGGTCTGCGCACTGAACCCGAGAACCGCCCGCGAGGCCCAGTTCCCGCTGCATGCGGAAGCTGCCGTTAAGAAAGACGTCGTTGTCATCGGCGGCGGCATTGCCGGCATGGAAGCCGCGGTTACCGCGGCGGAATGCGGTCACCGGGTTATCCTGCTGGAGAAGAACGGCTATCTGGGCGGCGGCATGCACTGCGAAGAAAAGGTGCCCTTCAAGAAATACTTCCGCCGCTACCTGCAGTTCCAGACCAACAAGCTGCAGAAGCTGGGCGTTGACGTACGGCTGAACACCGAAGCCACCCCGGCCCTGCTGGAAGAAATGCAGCCGGATGCCATCCTGGCCTGTGTGGGTTCCGAACCGCTGATTCCGCCCATCCCGGGCATCGACGGCAGCAACGTGGTTACCGCACAGTACGCCTTTGAAAATCCGGACAAGCTGGGCAAAAAAGTGGCCATTATCGGCGGCGGCCTGGTGGGCTGTGAGCTGGCCATTTTCCTGAACATGGAAGGCCTGGATACCGACGTGGTAGAGATGGGTAAAACCGTAAACGCCCCGGGCTTAAGCTCCCAGAGCCTTGCGGTAAGAAGAGAGCTGCGGGCCAGAAACATGGAAGTGACCTTCTGCGCCACCGCCACGAAGATTACCGACGAAGGACTTGCCTACACCAAGGACGGCGAAGAGAAGTTCATTGCCGCCGACACGATTATCGTAGCCGCAGGTCAGAAACCCCTGGCAAAGGAAGCCTTCGTGTTTGCGCCTTACGCGCCGGAGTTCCAGATGATCGGCGACTGCAGCAGCGTTTCCAACATCATGAACGCCGTAAAGAACGCCTACACCATTGCAAGAGACCTGTAAAGGCCGGGCAGTTTTAAAATAACACACGCGTTGATGAAAAATTCTCATTTTTGTCTTTTTGTATAGAAAAATCCCCCCAAAAAGCCTCTATTTTAGAGGATTTGGGGGGATTTGCTTCGTTCCGGGTTCAAAAAAATTTAAAAATGAGAATTCGATAGGTCTGGTGCGTAAAAAATCCAATCGGTATTTACTGCACGTCCCTTTCCGGAATGACCAGGGCGCAGATAAAATAGGCCAGCAGGCCTACGCCTCTTGCCACCACCAGCAGTGCCCAAACCAGGCGGACGATGGTGGGGTCAATATCGAAATATTCGGCGATGCCGGCGCATACGCCGCAGATTTTCTTGTTCGCTGTACTTCTGTAAAGTTTCTTTTCCATTTGTGTTCCCCTTTTTATTTCAGTTCCCAGAGCACCGTGACGGTGTCCTCGATCCGGATGTCCTCCGGCGTAACGTTTACCGCAATGGCGTCCTCGCACATGGCCATGCTCTTTTCCCGGGCAAAATTCATCATGGGACGCACGCTCAGGTTCATCTGTCCCCAGGAATAATCCATAAAGAGCACGTCACCCAGGGTTTTGCCCGCAGCTTTGGCCAGAATTTTTGCCTTTTTCTCCGAATCCTTGACCGCCAGAGCCAGAAGCCTGTTCTTGGCGCTTTCCGGATTCTTTACCGTGTATTCGATGTGGAACAGCGGACTGCATTCCGCCTTGGCCAGAACGGTCAGGCACTGGGACAGGCGTTCGTTATCCGCCGCAAAGGAAAGCTTCAGCTCCTGATAAAATTCATAACCCGCCTGACGGGTGCGGTAGACACCGTTCTTGTCGGTATAGCCCTCCTGCCTGGTGTTGACGGAAAAGCTGACGGTTTTCAGCTCATCTTCGGCAAATCCCAGGGCTGCAAAAGCCCTGCCGATCTGGGCGCCGGCTTCCGCCGCTTTGGCACAGGCCGCCTCGTATTTCTTTTCGCTGCCCTGCAGCTGAATATGCAGTACGGTGGTGTCCGGCTTTACCGAAAGGCTGCCGGTTCCCGTAACCTTAATTGTTCTGTCCATTGCGTTCTCCTTCGTATACTTCCACAAGGGTGTCCCCCTGATATCTTACGGTCATGTTGATGTCCTGTTCGCCGGCCAAAAGCGGTGTCAGGAAATACCGGTCGCCCTCCCAGAGCGGCAGGTCCAGAACCTCCTCCCGGGGAATCCAGGCCAGGGTACCCTCACTGCATTCCGGCAGAGGAAGGTCTTCACAGGGAACTGCATTTTCCGACAAAGGAAGGTCTTCGCAGGGAACTGCATTTTCCGGCAAAGGAAGGTCTTCGCAGGGAACTGCATTTTCCGACAAAGTCTGCGCCTCGCAGACATCTGCCCTCTCTCCGGCCGCCGCAGGGTTCTCGAAGGCCGAAGCCTCGTAGAGGTACATGTCCTCGTCCTCCCAGACATCGGACTCAAAGCGGATGACCCCGCAGAGCCGGTACTTTGTTAAAATCAAGCCGGTTTCCTCTTGAACCTCCCGCAGAAGGCACTGCTCCGGGGTCTCGCCGGGCAGAAACTTGCCGCCGACCCCCACCCATTTGCCTTCGTTCAGGTCATTTTCCTTCTTGTTGCGGTAAAGCATCAGCACTTTTCCGTCTTTTATTATATAACAGAGCGTTGTATTAATCATTGCTTTGAATATTCTTTCTTTTTCGTCCTTTTGGGACCATTGTTTTTCCGACAGTTTCTATTTCAAAACGCTTTTTCTGCACGGGTTATTGATTTTTGCAAAATGGGACCATTGGAAACGATTATTTCTTGGCCGTAACTGGTCCCAAAGACGCGTTTTTTTGATTTAGGACCATTCCAATTCACTTCCCATGAGCAAAATGCGAAGCTTCCATGGTCCCAAATGTGCGATTTAAGCGAAACGTGCAGTTTTTCGCCGCAACCACCGCGCTTTTTATGGTCCCAATTGTACATTTTCGAAGAAGCGTGCAGTTTTTCGCCGCAGCCACCGCGCTTTGACCCGCCTGTACAGCGCCGTCGTTACTCTTCCTCGTCCGGAATCCGGTTCAGGTACTCGTTGTACTTTCTATTATAGTACTCGCTGACCTTTTTGTCCCGCCAGCGGGCGTGGTCCTCCAGAATGGCCAGCATTTCGTCCGCAATTTCCTCCGCCGACGTGGGCCGGAACTGATGCAGATACGAAGACATCCGGGCCATGGCTTTTTCGCTTTTCAAGGATGCGGCGATCATAACCCCGAATTCCTCCGGATGACCCATCCGCACCAGGGTTTCGATCAACTCTTCCCGCACCGCGGCTGCCGAAGACGGCCGCTTTCCCGAAGGGACATTACCGGCCGCGGGTTTTGATTTTTCAAGTTCTGTACTCATCTGCGCAGCACCGCCTTCCGCCACTTTTTCTCCCAGAGCATCAGCACCCGGGCGTATACCCCGTCCAAAAGCAGAAAGGTCAGGGCGCCCAGACCGAAGAGCATGATGTTAAACCACAGGGCTTCCTCCGCCGCTTCCGACGGAATGCCCAGCAGCACCGCCAGCACTCCGTACATCAGAAAAACCATAGCGGAGTAAATAGCCAGCTTGATCGCCAGCCGCAGCAGACGGCTGCGGATCTTCATCAGATGAGGCCACAGAGCCTGATACCAGCCGAAGCACACAAAAAACAGGGACAGTTCCCGGTCGGGCAGCAAAAAAAGACCCAGCAGGGCGATGGCGCCGTAGGCAAGAAGGGAGGTTCCGCTGCCGTATTCCCGGGTGATGGGCAGCAGCGTGATGGACGCCAAAAGCGGCGCCGCGTAGGTGCCGATGCCCAGGGCGCTTCCCAGCAGCATGATCACGATGCAGGCCGCAGCCATCATGCCGCAGAGGGCCACCTTGCCCGTTTCGATTTTGGTCCGGCTGTTTTCGGTTCCGGTTTTTTCTGTGCTTTGCTTGCTTGTTTTCATAAAATCCGCATGCAGTCTCCCGGGTCTTCCGGCCCGGGTTAAAAAAGCCCCGGTGCAGAAAGGTACTGCGCCGGGGCCGCAAATGTTCAGATTACAGCAGATTTGCTGCCAGTTCCTTCAGCGGGGTGTCGCCGATGGTTTCGATGTCACCGTTATCTACCAGCTGTGCATAAGCCGGTTCGATGGGCATCTGTGCGGTGTAGCGGATACCGTACTTCTTTGCCAGTTCCTCCAGATGGCTGTCGCCGAAGGGGCGCAGAATCTTTCCGCAGTCCGGGCACTTGATGTAGCTCATGTTTTCCACCAGACCCAGTACCGGAATATCCATCATGTTGGCCATCTTCATGGCCTTTTCCACGATCATTCCCACCAGTTCCTGAGGAGAGCTTACGATAACCAGGCCTGCCAGCGGGAGGCTCTGGAATACGGTGAGTGTAACGTCTCCTGTCCCCGGAGGCATGTCCACAAACATTACGTCTTCTTTATCCCAGATGGTGTCGGTCCAGAACTGCTTGACCACGCCTGCGATCATGGGTCCTCTCCATACAACCGGGTCGGACTCGTTGTCCAGTGCCAGGTTCAGAGACATTACGTCAATGCCGCCTTTGGTGGTGCAGGGCTTAATATACTCGCCTTCCGGAACCACTTTGTCGGTAAGTCCGAACGCCTTCGGAATGGACGGTCCGGTAATATCCGCGTCCAGAATTGCGGTCTTCTTGCCCAGACGGGAAGCTTCCACGGCCAGCATGGAAGTAACCATGCTCTTGCCTACGCCGCCCTTGCCGGAAACAACGCCG
>JAZUDB010000127.1:0-23564 GCA_045639385.1 Anaerovoracaceae bacterium
TTTCATTGTGTCTCGAATTCAACTAAAAGTGGATGACCACATGCACTTTTTTATGGATAATGATTTTCCTGAGAATGTATCTATCATTTGCTAAAGAGTACTGATTCCTTCTATAAATACAAAATACCCTTGGTTTACACCTCGGGTATTTTTGTATAAGAACTTGCTTTTTTGTCTTCAAATTCGAAGAGGTAACCTTCGCCGTTTTTGGGCTGGATTTTGTACCAGTATTCCGCTTCGTCGGGGAAGTAGCGCATGAATACGGAAGAGATAGGGCCGCCGTGGCTTACAATCAGGCAGTCTATATCTTCTTCCAGAAGCCGGTCCAGTGCGGCAAACACCCGGTCCGCCATCTGGCAGCCGCTTTCGCCGCCGGGACATACGTTGGCCAGGTTGTCGCCCTGGCACCATTTGACGTAGTCCGGATCCTCCTTCATCTGCTCGTAGGATCTGCCTTCGAAATTCCCGAAATTCATCTCTTTAAAGGCGGGGAGTACTTCATGAGAAACATCCCCGAACAGATAAAACAGGGTCTGTTCCGTGCGGGTCATGCCGCTGGTGTAGACCTTCAGCCCGGACAAATCCGGGTAGCCGCCGGCAAGGCGGCGCTGCTTTAATTCTTCGATGCCGCCTTCGGAAAGGGGCGAGTCCAGAAAGCCGCAGTACAGCCACTGCTCGTTGGCCAGGGTCCGTCCGTGACGAATCAGATAAAGCTTCATGGCAGTCCTCCGTTTATTTCAATTCCTGGGACAGCCCGCAGAAAATGCGGGTTACATGCTCGGCTCTGCGGGTCAGCTCGGAACCTGCTCTGCCGGCATGTTCGCGCCAGCCCCGGATATCTTTTTCGATGGGCACCACGCCGCAGAAGATGTCGTTCATGAGAATAATCGCATCCTCCCGGAAGGCCGGAAGCTCCGAAATTCCGTTTTTATAGGCATACATGAGGTATTCTTCAAAATGGGTCAGACAACGCCTGGAAAGGTCGATTTTGCCCTCTCTGGTGCATTCGAAGATGTCTTCCTCGCCGAGCTTGTATTTTTCTTTTGCATATGCGGTTTTGCCCTGATAGGCACCGCCGATAATCAAATCCATATTCTTCTCCTATACCATTGCCAGCGCCATAAGGCAGGCCAGTTCGCCGGTGACGATGCCGGACCCGGAAATGTCTCCGGACATACCGCCCAGATTTCCGCGAAGATACCGCATGACCAGCATCTGCACGCACAGCCCGATGCAGACCGCGGCGCATACCTTCCATCCGCAGAGGAAAAACAGGGCCGTCAGAAATGCCAGGGCCATGAGGGCGGGGACGATTTTGTGCACGGTTTTGACGCCTTCGGTCAGATGGACGTAGGAACTGGTGGGAAGGGCTTCCCAGCGCAGCACCCGGGCCACGCTGACGCAGCGGGTTAAAGCCGGAATGAAGAGGAATGCCGCGCCTTTGCCCACCGGGTCGATCTGAATGCAGGCCGCCAGCTGCAGCATGCCCAGAATAACCATGCTGACCACCGCGAAGGAACCCACGTGGGTGTCCTTTAAGATCTGCAGCTTCTTCTCGTGATCTTTAAAAGAAAGCACCGCATCGGCGCAGTCCATATAGCCGTCGATATGCATGAAGCCGGTAATCAGCCAGGGGGCGGCTGCCAGCAGGGCAGAACCCAGGGTTCTGCGGCAGAAGGACGCCATCAGCATCCAGAGTGCGCCCAGAATCAGGCCCACTAGGGGCATGCACAGGAGCATTTCTTTCTTTTTGTTTTCATCCCATTTGTGGGAAGGGCTGGGAATCCATAAAAACATCATCCATGCCATGAAAAAAGCTGTCATAAGGGAAGTTCTCCTTTGAACAGATTGATATTCCCCAGAATGACTTCCGCGGCAGCGTCGCACTCTTTGGCAAGTGCCCGGTCTGCCGTGGACAGAGCCCGGAGAAATTCATCCGTGTATTTGCTGTATTCTGCGGCTTCTTCGTAGATAAAGTCGCTGACAAACACCGCATTTTTCACCCGGCGGCAGAACTGGGTCAGTTCCGCTGCCACCCGGCTGCCTGCTTCGGGGTCTGCGGTCATGTCGTAGCTTTCTTCGCCCATGGCGGCGTCGCTGCTGTAGAGCTCGTTGATCATCAGCGCCGTTACACTGTCCAGAATGTAGGTGCCGTGCTCCGGGTCTGATTTTTCCAGGCACTCCAGAATGTGCAGGGGCTGCTCCAGGGTAATAAAACCCTTGCCGTCCCGGCTGGCCACATGGCGCGCGATCCTTGCCCGGTCTTCGTCATCGAAGGCCTGCATGGTGGCGATGTAGTACAGGGGACCGCCTGCGGCCAGGTTTACACAGCACTGCTCCGCGATGGAGGATTTACCGTTTTTGCATCCGCCGGAAATAAAGATGTTCATACCGAGAATTTGTCTCCTTTGCGGATTTCGGTTAAGTAGTCGTCGTTGATGCCGGAGTCTTCGTTGAAGAGGGCCATATCATTCATTACCGTGCAGGCTGCGGAAAGGATCTCAAAGGCCAGCACGCAGCCGGATCCTTCGCCCAGGCGCATGCCCATGTTCAGGTAAGGGGTCAGTTCCAGTTCCTTGATGGCGGCCATATAGCCGGGTTCGAAACTTTCGTGGGAGGGGAACATGTAGTATTTTGCGTTCGGGCAGATTCTGGCGGCGCAGAGTGCGGCAACCACGGAAATGAATCCGTCGATTACCACCGGAATCTTGTAGGCCGCGCAGCCCAGGTAAACGCCGCACATGGCGGCAATGTCCAGACCGCCCACCTTTGACAGTACGTCAATGACGTCTTCTTTATTGGGTTTTCTCAGGGCGATGGCCGTTTCCAGTACTTCTTTTTTGTGCACGAAGGCATCGTCGGTCAGTCCGCCGCCGCGGCCGGTAACCGTGGGGATATCCAGACCGGTGAGAACGGACAGTACCGCAGAACTGGTAGAGGTGTTGCCGATGCCCATTTCGCCTACACCGATTACGTCCTGGCGCTGTTCTTTGGCGTGTTTTGCCAGTTTTGCTCCGACGGTCAGGGCCTCGATGCACTGCTCCCGGGTCATGGCGTCTTCTTTCAGGAAGTTCCTGGTGCCTTTGGCGATGTTATATGTAACGATGTTTTCACTTTCGTAGGGGTCTGCAATGCCCACGTCCACCACCTGCACATCGTCGCCGAAGGCTTTTGCCATGCAGGACATGCCGGTTTTGCGCAGGGTCATGTTTACGGCCTGAGAAGCGGTTACGCTTCTGGGAGAGCAGGAAACACCTTCTTCGATGATGCCGTTGTCGGCGCACAGCACGATGATGCGGCGGCGGTCCAGATCGTTGCAGACTTTTCCGGTAATGCCGGCCAGGCGGATGGAGATGTCCTCCAGTTTGCCTAAAGACCCCGGTGGCTTGGCCAGTTTTGCCTGGCGTTCTTCCGCAGCTTTTACGGCGGCGGCATCCAGTGGTTCAATCATGCCGATGATTTCTTTTAATTCAGTTTCCATCATATAAAGCCTCTTTCTTTCAGCCAGTTAACAGAATCTTCTATTTCGTTGCTTTCCAGAGAAGCCGTCATATCGGGGTTGATTTCGGCGGCTCTTTTCAGCAGTTTTTCCATGTTGATGTCTCCGTTGCCCAGTGCGCTGTGCAGATCTCCGGCGGCGGCAAAATTTCCGGGTACGGGACCCTTGTTGTTGTGAATGTGCAGGTGGGAAACGTAAGGTGCACATTCTTCCAGCCACACTTCCGGGGCTACCGGATGCAGATTGGCATGGCCGATGTCCAGGCACATGCGGAAGTGCGGGTCGTCTACGCCTTTTATAATTTCGGTGATCAGGGCCGGATAGCTTTCCATTACGTTTTCCAGCACGATGATGCAGTTTCCTTTATTCTCTGCCAGGAACTTTTTCCAGAACTTGATGTTCCGGTCGATGAACCATTCCGGGTAATAGAGCAGGGGGTTGAAGTTGCCGTGGACCACCATCTTCTGCAGACCGAATTTTTCGCAGAGTTCGTAGGCTTCTCGGTAGCGCATTTCCGCCACTTCCACTACAGCGGGTTCAATGGCGTGGGGCAGCAGTTCGTTGTAGGGCGCGTGCAGGATCAGGTCTTTGCTGTAGCTCAGATTCTCCCGGAAAAAGCTGCTGACCTTTTCCGGATGGGCGCAGTTTTCCGCAATGCAGAATTCCGCCAGCTCCAGGCCCAGACCGTTTTCCGCGGCGACAGGACCGGTGCGGTGCACGTAGGTAATGGTTTCTGTCTGGGTGTCGTCGTTCCAGGCAAAATCCACGTCAGCGATGGTAGAAAGATAAAATTTCATGGCTTCCTCTATATTCCGTATTTATTGATGACCCGCTCCAGTTTGTCCCCGAAGGGCTTGCCCAGGGTCAGCAGGAAAATCACATTGGACAGGGCATAGCTGATGACGAAGGGAATGGCGGTAACGATGGCCGCTTTGTACAGTGCCCAGGAAAAGTTTTCGCTGTACCACATGACGGTCCAGATATCCATGACCAGCGAAAAGAATGCGCCCGCAAATACGCCGTAGGTGCAGAGGGCGAACTTGCTCTTTTTCAGCAGCGGCGCCATCAGGCCGCCCAGTACGCCCAGAAGTCCCCAGGCTACCATCTGGAAGGGGGTCCAGGGTCCCTGCCCGAAGTAGAAGTTGGAGATCAGCGCGGACATGGAGCCCACCATAAAGCCGCATTCCGGGCCCAGCCACACGGCGGTAATCACCACGATGGCGGTAATGGGCTTGAATGCCGGGATGGCGGCAAAGATGAAGCGTCCCAGCACGGAAAGGGCAGTCATCACGGCGATGATGACCATTCTGCGGGTGCGGACCTTCTTCTTTTCGAAGCGCAGGTAAAAGACTGCGATGGTTGCCAGCGATATTACAATTGACCAGAATGTGTATTTCATCTTATTTCATCTGAAGTCTGCAGATTTCCACCGCATCCGCCAGGGTGACGCAGGAATGGAAGTAGCCCCGGGTAATCCGGTTGACGGCGGTGGTATAGAAGTTGTTTTCGGAGAAAAATTCCCGCGGGGTATCCACGGAAGTGACTTCGCCCCGGAAGAACATGGCGCAGCGGTCGGCCACCCGGGCTGCAAATTCCACGTCGTGGGTAACCATGACGATGGTCATGCCGCCGGCTTTCAGGGCTTTCAGCACCTGGATGATGCCGGAAGTGGCGTGGGCGTCGATGCCTTTGGTGGGCTCGTCCAGAAGCAGAAGTTTGGGTTTTGCCGCCAGCACCTTGGCCAGGGCCACCAACTGCTGTTCGCCGCCGGACAAATCGTAGGGATGCTTGTCCATCAGATGTTCCAGGCTGTAGGGCAGGGTGGGCAGGATCTCCTTGGCTTCTTCCAGTTCCTCCCGCACGGTGTTGCGGAGGAATACGGTCTGTACGTCCTGGGGCAGCAGTGCCAGGCATTCGTTGTAGAGGCTTTGGTTTTTGTATTCTTTAATATCTTTTCCGAAGATTTTTACGGAGCCGTTGTAGGGTTTATAAAGCCCGGAAGCCACGGACAGGGTGGTTGTTTTTCCGGAGCCGTTGCCGCCCAGGATGCAGAGGATTTCTCCCTCGTACACGTCCAGGCCGGTGCCTCGCAGAATGTCCCTGCCTTTCCGCTCGTAGCGGAACCAGATATCTTCCAGGGAAAGTGCTTTCCTGTCGGAATGTACATAGGCGGTGCGCTGGGGTGCCTGTACGCTGTTTCCGAAGTTTCTTTCAATCCAGCGGCGTCCTTCCAGCACGGTCAAAGGGCATTCGTCTCCGGTTTCAAATTTGTTGTAAAGCTTGACGCTGGCAGGCATGGCCTCCAGAAGGTCCGGACGGTTTTCCAGTTTCTCGCAGACTTCCTTGGGTTCGCCGTAGTGGAGGATGCGGCCTTTTTCCATGACCATCAGCTTGTTGGCCATGGGTACCACTTCTTCCAGGCGGTGTTCCACCAGAATGACCGTAAGGCCCATTTCCCGGTTCAGCTTCTGCACGGTGGCAAGAAAATCGGAAGCGGCGATGGGGTCCAGCTGGGAGGTAGGTTCGTCCAGGATCAGAAGGATGGGCTGCATTACCATAATGGCCGCCAGATTCAAAAGCTGCTTCTGTCCGCCGGACAGCTCGTCCACGCTCTTTTCAAACCAGTCTTCGATGTCGAAATAACTGGCCATTTCGGATACTCTGCGGCGTATGGTGTCCTGGGGCACATTCATGTTTTCCAGACCGAAGGCCAGTTCGTGCCAGACCTTGTCCGTTACCAGCTGCTGCTCGGGTCGCTGCATAACGTAGCCGATGCCCGAAGCCGCCACCCGGTCGTCCAGTTCGTCCAGGGGAATGCCGCCGAAAATAATGTTTCCGGATTTTTCGCCCACGGGGGTCAGCTCCCGCTTGATCATTTTCAGAAGGGTGGATTTGCCGCAGCCGGTGGGGCCGCAAATAGCAACAAAGTCACCTTCGTTGACTCCGAAGCTGACGTCGTGAAGCACCTGTTCTTTTCCCAGGGAATATTTGAAATTCAGATTTTGGACTGTAAGGATTTCCACCTTGTTTCCTCCTTTATCTGCAGGTAGTCGGGGAGCAGGGACAGCAGGCCGAAGCTGATATAGGCAGCCGTGGTCATCCAGCCGTCCTTTGCGGGAACAATATAAGGGTACCATTCAAAATTCAGGGACCCTTTAATCATCGCCGTCAGGGTAAAGATGCACAAAGCGGCGGATACTGCCAGCAGGGCGGTATCCTGTTTCGTCCACTTGAAGATGGCAAAGCGGGATCTTTTTCCGGTGCCGTAGCCCCGGGCGGTCATGGAATCTGCGGTAATTACACCGTTTTCCAGGGCCCAGGTCACCATGACGGAGAAAATCCGCATGCCGCCTTTTACCTTGTCGATGGCGTTGTCTTCTTTGTAAAGGCCCATGGCTTTCTGTGCGTTGTTGGTCTTGGCAATCTGCTTTTTGAACAGGGGAATGTAGCGCAGGGTCATGGAGAGAATCAGGGCCAGCTTGGGGGACACGCTGCCGAATACGTAGAGCAGTTTGTCGCTGGTCATAATGTCCGTAAAGGTGGCGAACCACAGCAATACGGCGGCAATCATAATGCCGGAGGCCAGACCGAAAAGGGCAGCCTCTTTGGTGATGGGGTTGTCGTTCATCACGAAGAGGATGGTGGCTCCGTTATGATTGAACAGGGGGTTGATCAGGAGACCGATGAAAGGAACCGCAAACATCCACAGGGCGCCGCGCAGACCCTTCCATCCGCTCCGCACAAATAAATAAAACGCACCGGAAATGAGTGCCAGCCCCGTAAGAACGGGGTTCTGGCAGAACATTACCGGTACGGTTACGCACATGTAGTATAAAAATACTGCTATTGGATTGTAGTCGGAAAAGCTTTTGATGTTATTCTCCTCCGTAATTATTTCCGATATCCGCACCCAGCTCGCAGGTGTAGATCCACTCCACCAGGTCGCCTTCGCGGAGCGTTACTTCTCCGCAGCTGACGCCGGACCATTCGCCGTTCACCCGGAACATCCAGCCGGAGAGGTCTCCGTAGGTAAATTCGCCCAGGTAGTTGATGATGGAAAGGTACTTTGTCTTGCTGTTGCTCTCTATCGGAAGCTTGTAAAGTTTGGATGCAGCGATAATCTGATCGAAGGCATTTCCGCCTTCCGGAATGCTTACTTCCGCATTCTTCAGAATATAGCCGTCCAGGGGAATGTAAGATTTATCTTTGGTTGCAACGCCCTTGGAATCCGTCTTGTCCAGGATGGTCTGACAGCAGATGGTGATGTTGGTGGTAATGGCCGGACCGTCCACATCGTTCTCTCCGTTGTAATAATCGTCCGGCTTTTCCACGTTGATGAAGTAGATCGCGGCGGCAGCCAGAGCACCGATCAAAAGTACCGTCAGATAGGACTTCAGGCTCTTTTTTCCCTTGACCAGATTCAGCACAATGCCCAGCAGGGTAAGTCCGCCGACGGCAATGTACAAAATGGTTTTGGGATTTTTCTTTACTTCCGGCTGGGGCTCCTGCTTATTCTCGATGGGGAGATTGGGCAGCTCCGGTGTGCCGGTTTTTCCAAAGGTGAAAATGGTGCCTTTTCCCGCCTTGCACATCAGATAGCTGACGGCAGCCTGCAGGGCTTCGGCGGTGGCCATGTAGTTGCTTCCCTTGTCCTTGACGTGTTCAAAGCTGTGGTCTTTCAGCTGATAAGATTCCAGAGTATCGAAGGGTGTTTTTCCGCCCTTGTAGAATCTGCTGTCGTTTTCCGCATCAATGCCCAGGCAGGAGAGCAGAACGATGACCTGTGCCATGCTTTCGGAATTGGGGTAGCCGAAGGAGACAAACTGACCGTCTTCCTGCTGTTTCTGAGAAAGCAGAACCAGCGCGTTGTCTATGGCAAGCTTTACCTCTTCCTTTTCGTGATAGTAGGGGGCAAGGGCCTGGGCACACATGGCGGTGGTATCCACGTCCGCGTTCTTTCCGGAAATGGCCCAGCCGTTGTCTTCCAGTTTCAGCGCCATGATTTTCTCAATCAGGATGTCCGGCGTATAATTCTTGCTGACGGCCCCGTTGGTCATCAGGTGGAGCGCAAAAATCAGGGACATAATGCCCATGTTTTCCGCAGAATCGTCTACAACGGTTTCCAGGAAGGGGGAATCGCTTTCCAGCGCCTGCAGTACCAGGCCGGCCTTCAGTCTGGTGGCCGCATTGGAGATGGTATTCTCCGCAAGATAAGCTTCTGCAGCATTTTTGTAGGCGGAAAAGTCGTAGGATTCCCTGTCATATGCCAGAAGACAAAGTACAAAGGCTTCTTCTCCGGTGAAAGGACTTTCGGTATATTCGGTGTCCAGCAGGGTCTGCATTTGTCCCTGTCCTTCCAGAACGGAATCTGCCAGCTTCCGGGCTCGTTCGCTGTCTGCATAGCAGCAGGGAGCAGAGATGCTCAGGACAAGTACAAGGCATAGAATTGTGCTGAGTATTCTTTTCATGGGAATTCCTTATTTTACGGTTACAACGCAAACCGGGGCGACCAGTACCATGCTGTCTTTTACAGCACTGATTATGTGGGTTCCGGAACCGGACACTTCTACGGAAGCCTTTCCGTTTGCGTCTGTTTTAATTTCGGTTGCTTTACCGTCTACGGTAATAACGGCGCCTTCCAGGGTGGATACTGCCGGAGCCCAGTTTTCGTCAAAGCCGAGCATGGAAAGAACCAGGTCTACTTTCTTGCCGTCGGCATTTTTCTTGTCGAAGAATGCGTAGGTATCGGAGAATCCGACGGCATCGCTGTACACGAAAGCTGCAACGTAATCACCGTCTTTTACTTCGTCCAGAAGGCTCCATGCCATCTGGTCGTTCAGATAGTAGCCTGTGGACATGGTTTCTTCGCCCCAGAGCTTGGTCACGGAAAGACCGTACCCCAGATCTGCGCTGGCATAGGCCGCATCCTTATCCGGGTGAAGGGCCTCGTGGGCCGCTTTTAATACTTCGTCGATATTGTATTTTCCGTCCTGATCGTAGTCCTTGAATTCCACGAATTCCGCAGCGACCTGAACTTCTCCGGCTTTTACGATGGTTACGGTTGCGCCGGGACCCTTGGGGGCTTCTTTTTCTCCGCATGCGGCAAAGCATACGAGCATTGTCAGAACAAGCAGTACAGATAATAACTTTTTCATATTTTCCTCCATAAAAAATGCCTGCGACCGAACTCGCAGGCAAAATATTTTTACTTCGTTTTGTCTATTTCTCGGATTCGGCAAGAAATTTTCAACTGTTCCGGAGTTTCCTGACTTGTCCGTATCGCGGCTTTACAGTGACCTTCTCGTGAGCTTTGAACTCTTTCCCTCTGCTGCCCCCGGTGGGGCGGAACAATCGCGATTAAATTTTACGATACTATGATAGCATTGTGCTGTCCGGCATTCAATGCCAAAGTGCACAATTATTTATGCAGAATTATGATTAAATGACAAAAAGTTCGTAGGCCAGCAGCAGGCGGAAGCGAACAGCCGCATCGTCCAGGTTCAGATTGACCATTTCGCAGATTCTGCTGATGCGGTAAATGACGTTGTTCCGGTGCATGTGGGTGATTTCCGCCGTCTCGGTGGCCTTCCGGTCGTTGATCAGATACACGTACAAAAGTTCCAGATTGTTGGTGTTGTGATCCTGGTCGTATTTATAGAGCTCCAGCAGGGTCTGGAACGCCACATTGGCCTTGGCCAGCTTTTCGCTCTGGGGTGTAGCCATCATCAGATAGCGGGGATAACTGTTTTCGTAGGTATATACCCGGGGGTATTTCTTGGCGGTTTCGCTGTTGAAATAGGGATAGGTGGAGCGGTAGCCGTACTGCAGGGCCACGTCCGCCTGAATGCCCGCCAGTTCCACTTCCGGCAGGGTGCCGAAGCGGTCGGAAACGCCGCATTTGGCCCGGTAATGTTCCAGGATCTCCTGCAGCATTTCTCGAATCTGGGAGAAACGGTCCCGGTTTTTGTTGTTCTGCACGATCAGAACGATCAGATTGCTCTTGGAAAGGGTAACCTTGGATTCCGGAATATGGTCCTGAATCTCCTGGGACAGGCGCTGCAGCATAACGCCGCCGCTGCCGTCTGCGGAAATCTTTGCCAGGCGGAAGTTTGCTTCCGCGGGAAGTCCGGAAACCTTGGCCCGTTCCACAATGGTGTCGGGGCCCGGAACGGAGCCTTCCAGAAGGCTCAGAAGCAGGCTGTCGTACACATGGGGCATCTGGTTGTTTTCCACCCACTGACGTTCGAAGCAGACCATCAGATGGTCAATCAGAATCTTGAACATATCGATGAGTCCCGGGGTGGGTGCCTTTTTGTCGCAGAGCATAACCACGTGGGCAAAGTAGGCGTTGTTATAGTGAATGATTTTGCTGACGGTGGGGTAGGCGGCTATGGCGCAGCTGTCGTCTTCGTAGATGTCATTGGCGTCTTTCCAGAATTCCGGAAGCCGGTAAGCATTGAATTTTGAAATGGCTTCCTGGTTGTAGTAGCCGTGGCGGATCAGTTCGTTGGTGTGGTTGCAGTCGCAGGTCAGACCGTTGGTGTAGGCAACCAGCGAGAAGGAAGAGTCCGTGATGGTAATAAAGTTTCCGATAATCTGTTCGCAGAGGCACAGTACGTCCTGAATGGAGCGTTTTCGGATGAGGAAAAAGTCCATGCCTTCGCACCAGGTGGACACGTCAGAAAACAGAATCTGCAGGGTTTCGAATACGTCCAGCAATTCGCAGTGCTTTTCCAGGGCGATTACGTTCATCAGATGCCCGGCAGGAATGTCTGCAGGGGTTTTGCTGTCCGGCAGCGCAATAAAAAAGACACCGGGTTCTGCAGGTTCCGTGGCCAAGAGGTCGGAAAGCATGCCTACGTACAGGTGCTCCTGCGAGAGGCTCTTCTTTCTGACGTTGTAAATACTCAGGGACGAAACTTTTGCCGAGGTGTCGAGAACTCTGTTGCTGGGGCTGTAGGGTTCCAGCGCATCGATAATAATATTCAGAGAAAGCTGCATAATATGACTCCATTTTTGACGGAACTTTTGTTTTGTAAAATATTAACCTTTTCAGGTTGATTTGTCAACATATTTTGTGATATTCTACAAAGAATAAAAAACATATAAATAATATAATGAAAGTGCATTGATATGATATGCAGGTCTGTAACATTTGAAACGAGGAAAACATGATTAACGAAGAAGTAAGAGATGCCGTATCCAACGGAAAGCTGGGAACGGTGGTTTCCGTGGTGCAGAAAGCGCTGGAAGAAGGAACCGACAGCTTTGATATTCTGGACTCCATGATGGTTGCCATGGACGAAGTGGGAGACAAATTTCAGAACAACGATATCTATGTTCCGGAAATGCTCATAGCCGCCAAAACCATGGAACGGGGCGTAGCTGTTCTAAAACCCCGATTCTGCATAAATACGCAGATGAACAAGGGTACCGTCATTATCGGTACCGTGGCCGGAGATCTTCACGACATTGGAAAAAACCTGGTTTCGACGATGATTCAGGCTGCAGGGTATAAGGTAATCGATCTGGGAATTGACGTTCCGCCGGAAGATTTCGTAAAAGCCCTGAAAGAAAATCCGGACTGCAAGGTAATTGCACTTTCCGCGCTGCTCAGCTTTACGCTGGAGTCCATGCGCGAGACCGTGGAGGTCATTCGGAAGACCGCCCTGGGCAAGAAGGTAAAGATTATCGTCGGCGGTGCGCCGGTAACGGCCGCCTTTGCCGAGCAGATCGGCGCGGATGTTTATACAAAGGATGCTGTGGAAGCTGTGAAAGCAGTAAAGCAGTTTAACCTTTAAGTATATTTAGTTTTTTTGAGATGAAGGAAAGGAGGAAAAATGGACTACATTAAGTACGTTCTGAAGAACAGCGATGAACTGAGTTCTTTGTTGGAAAACAAGGATAATCTGTTCGTTGTTGCCTGCAATAAGTGCTTTAAGGAATACACCGATCTGCAGAACGGAGATTATGACAAATTCATGGAACTGGCAGCTGCTCAGGGAAAGAAAGTCGTAGGATCCGCATGCGTGGAATTCCTTTGCAATAAAACGCAGACCGAAAAGAAACTTGCCGGTATTATTCCCGCAGAAGCGGAAAACGTAGCGGTGGTTGCCTGCGGTCTGGGCATACAGACAATTGCTGAACTTCAGGATAAACCGATTGTGGCGGCGGCGGATTCGCTGAACTACATCGGTTATCATGGCATGGCACTTACCAACAAAACATGCGATGCATGCAATCAGTGCTATCTGAACATGACGGGCGGAATCTGCCCGATTGTGGATTGTACCAAGAGTCTTGTAAACGGGGCCTGCGGCGGTGCGAAAAACGGAAAATGTGAAATTGATCCGAAGAAGGACTGCGCGTGGGTTAAGATTTACGACAGACTGGAAAAACAGGGACGTCTGGAAGAAGTCCTCTGCCAGCCGGTACAGCTCAGAGATTACTCCAAGGTCAACTTCAAAACAATTAACGCTTATGTAAAGAGCGTTCGGGAAAAGCGGTTCGAAGGTTATTACGGAGGGATTCATCCCTGCGAACATAAGGACCTGGCAGAACATTCTGCAATTACCGTATTCCCGGAACCTGCAGAAGTGGTCATCCCCACATCCATGCACTCCGGCGCACCGGCCGTTCCGGTGGTTCAGCCTGGAGACAGCGTAAAGGTGGGTCAGCTGATCGCACAGCAGGCAGGATTTATCAGCTGCAATGTTCATTCCAGCGTCAGCGGCAGGGTAACTGCCGTAGAACCGCGGCTTCACCCAAATAAGGGCGAAGTGCTGTCCATTGTGATTGCAAACGACGGAAGGAACACCCTTGACGAATCCGTAAAACCCAACAAAGCTCTCGAAGAACTCACTCCGGAAGAAATCGTGAACATTGTAAAGGAAAAGGGCATTGCCGGTATGGGCGGCGCCACTTTCCCGACCTATGTTAAACTGATGCCCGGAAAACCCATTGACGCGGTTCTGATCAACGGAAGCGAATGCGAACCGTATATCACCGCAGACCACCGTGTACTTCTGGAATATGCAGACGACGTGATTTTCGGTCTGCGTGCCATGATGAAGGCGGTTGCGGCTCCCAAGGGAATCATCGTCGTGGAAGACAATAAACCCGATGCAATTGCGCTGCTTACGGAAAAGCTGGCCGGCTGCGAAGATGTGGAAGTCTGTGCAGTAAAGACTCAGTATCCGGAAGGCGCGGAAAAGATGTTGATTAAGCGCGTACTGCACAAAACGGTGCCCAGCGGCGGACTGCCTGCGGACGTGGGTGCGGTGGTGTGCAACGTCAGCACCTCCAAGGCGGTATCCGATGCCATTCAGAAGGGGTTGCCTCTGGTGGAGAGAGTTCTCACCGTTTCCGGCGAAAATATTGCAAATCCCGGAAATTACCTGGTAAAAATCGGTACCTCCGTTGCGGAAATCGTCAGCCACTGCGGCGGATTTACCGGCAGCGATTACGTCGTTAAGATGGGCGGACCCATGATGGGTACCGTATTAAACAGTACCGCGGTTCCCGCCGTTAAGGGAAGCAACGGAATTATTGCGGTTCCCCGGAAGGTCAGCGCGGCATCCGAATGTATCAAGTGCGGACGCTGCGTGGACGTATGCCCCATGGAACTGGAACCTCTGAATTTTGTAAAATTCGCCGCAGATCCGCAGGTGCTGAAGAAACTCAGCATCATGGACTGCATGGAATGCGGATGCTGCGAATACATCTGCTCCTCCAAGATTTCCATTGTAAGCCGTATCAAAGAAGGTAAGAACGCAGTAAGGGGGCTGAAGTAATATGTTGATGACACAGTTAAAGAACGCAGAAACCCTCGCCGCTTTGCTGGAAAACAAGAAGGTATTCGTGCTCAACTGTCACGGATGCAGGGAAGTTTATTTCGACGAAGCCGCTGCGGATGCGCTGCAGAAAGAACTTGCCGCTGCAGGAAAAGTAACGGGAACGCTTACCACGGATTATATCTGCAATCCGGAGAATATTAAGGTGCAGCTTGCGAATTACAAGGAAGCCATCGATGCTGCGGATGCGGTACTGGTTTTCTCCTGCGGTGTAGGTGTACAGACCATTGCGGAGATCTTCGAAGCGAAGAGAGTATACGCTGCCTGCGATACGCTGCATCTGCCCGGATCTCAGGGCGTTACGCCTCTGGACGTGGAATGCGGCCAGTGCGGCGAATGCTATCTGAATATGACCGGCGGCATCTGCCCCATTACCGCCTGCTCCAAGAGCCTGGTAAACGGCCAGTGCGGCGGCACCAAGAACGGCAAATGCGAAGTCAATCCGGATATGGAATGCGGATGGGAAAGAATTTACCGCAAACTCGAACAGCTGGGTAAACTGGATAATTTAAAGTGCCCCACACAGCTCAGAGATTTTTCAACATTTTTAGCGACAAAAGAGTTCAAGGAATCTTAAACTCTCAGGATAAGAGGTGAAAATAATGAAAATTACAGAATTATTTAATGACGGCAAATTTGTCGTTACTGCCGAAGTCGGACCTCCCAAGGGTATCCATATTGAAGAAACTGTTGAAGAGGCACAGAAGTATCTGAGCGGTCTGGACGCCGTAAACATTACCGACTGTCAGTCTTCCGTCATGCGTCTGGATTCTCTTGCAGTCTGCAAGGTGATGAAGGATGCGGGACTCAATCCGATTTATCAGGTTACCTGCCGCGACAGAAACCGTATTGCACTGCAGGGCGATATCCTCAGCGCGGGTATGTTCGGCATCGATAATATCCTGGCTCTTACCGGAGACTACACCACACTGGGTGACAACCCCCAGGCAAAGCCGGTATTCGATCTGGATTCCGTATCTCTGCTGCACACCATCTGCACCCTGGAATCCGGCAAGGATCTGGGCGGAAACGACCTGGTCGGAGAACCGCCGTCCTACGCAAAGGGCGCCGTGGTATCTCCCTGCAGCGATTCCGTAGATGCACAGCTGGCAAAGATGGCACGCAAGGTTGCTGCCGGTGCGGAGTTCTTCCAGACCCAGGCGGTATTTGATTCCGAACTCTTTATCGACTTTATGAAGAAAGCCTCAAAGTTCGGCAAGCCGGTTCAGCTGGGACTGATCATCCCCAAGAATGCGGGAATGTGCAAGTTCCTGAACAATAATATTGCGGGAATCAAGGTTCCGCAGGAAATGATCGACGAGCTTGCTGCAGACAAGGAAAGAGCAAAGTCCGGTCAGACCGGTCTGGAAATCTGCGCAAGAATCATCAAGGAATGCAGACCGTACTGCCAGGGCGTACACATCATGTCCATGGGCTGGGAATCCAAGATTCCGCAGCTGCTGGAAATGGCAGGAATTCAGTAAAAATCAGATTCAGTGCCTTCGGGCACGAAACATTGTAAATTACAGCGTTTTAAACGAATAAAGGAGCAGATTATGTTAGATCCGACCAAATATGCCGATTGGCAAATTGCCGAAGAAGCAATGAAAACTCTTCCGGACGTAGACTGGTTCCGTGAAAAGATGGGACTTCTTCCCGAAGAAATTATTCCTTACGGAAAGACTCCGAAGCTGGACTTCCTCAAGATCATGGAAAGACTGAAGGATAAGCCGGACGGAAAGTACGTAGAAGTAACCGCAATTACTCCGACCCCGCTGGGCGAAGGAAAGTCCACCACCTCTCTGGGACTGATTGAAGGTCTCGGCGCTCTGGGATACAACGCAGGCGGATGCCTCCGTCAGCCTTCCGGCGGCCCCACCATGAACGTAAAGGGTTCTGCAGCAGGCGGCGGAAACGCACTGCTCATCCCGATGACAGAGTTCTCTCTGGGTCTTACCGGCGACATCAACGATATTATGAACGCTCACAACCTGGGCATGGTTGCTCTGAATGCAAGAATGCAGCATGAGAGAAACTATGACGATGCCAGACTGGCACAGATCGGCATCAAGAGACTGGACGTAGATCCGGACAGAATCGAATGGAACTTCGTAATGGACTTCTGCTGCCAGGCACTCCGCAAGATGGAAATCGGTCTCGGCGAAGGAGACAAAGACGGATTCAGAATGACCACAAAGACCAACATCGCCGTATCCTCCGAACTCATGGCAATCCTGGCTGTAGCCAAGGACCTGCCGGATCTGCGCGACCGTATCGGCAAGATCGTTCTTGCATACGATAAGAAGGGCAACCCCATCACCACCGAAGATCTGGAAGTTGCAGGCGCCATGACCGCATGGATGAGAAACTGCATCAACCCGACCCTCTGCTACACCGTAGAGCATCAGCCCTGCCTGGTACATGCAGGCCCCTTTGCCAACATCGCTATCGGTCAGTCCTCCATCATCGGAGACAGACTGGGCCTCAAGATGTTCGATTATCACGTAACCGAATCCGGCTTCGCCGCAGATATCGGATTTGAAAAGTTCTGGAACGTAAAGTGCAGACTCTCCGGCTTAAAGCCCCACTGCTCCGTAGTGGTTGCTACCGTTCGTGCTCTTAAGATGCACGGCGGCGGACCGGCTGTAGTTCCGGGCAGACCTCTGCCGAAGGAATACACCGAAGAGAACCTGGAGCTCCTGGAAAAGGGCTGCGCAAACCTCTTCCACCACGTAAACAACGTAAAGAAGTCCGGTATCGTTCCGGTAGTCTGCATCAACAAGTTCTATACCGATACCGATGCAGAAGTAGAACTTCTGAGAAAGCTCTGCGCAGAGCAGGGCGTTCGCTGCGCACTGTCCGAGCACTGGCAGTACGGCGGTCAGGGAGCCAAGGAACTGGCAGAAGCTGTTGTGGATGCCTGCAACGAAGCTGAAAACTCCCCGATCAAGTACCTCTATGACCTGGATATGCCGCTCCGTGAAAGAGTAGAAAGAATCGCCAAGGAAGTTTACGGTGCAGACGGTGTGGAATGGGCACCTCTGGCAATCGAAAAGGCCGAAAGATTCGAAAGCGATCCGAAGTACAAGGATTATGCAACCATGATGGTTAAGACCCATCTGTCTCTCTCCGACAACCCGGATCTGAAGGGTGTTCCGACAGGATGGAAGCTGAAGGTTCGCGATATCCTCGAATACGGCGGCGCCAAGTTCCTCTGCCCCATGGCAGGAACCATCGCCATGATGCCCGGTACTTCTTCCAACCCGGCTTACAGAAGAGTCGACGTGGATACCAAGACCGGCGAAGTCAGCGGATTATTCTAAAAGAAATAACGTTTGGGTGGCTCCTTTTGCGGGGTCACCCAAACCCTTATTCCGGGAGGAACTACTATGTCAATGAATGATAAATCTCTGCGTGATTTTTCCCAGGCGCTGGCCGATAAGGTTTCCGTGCCGGGCGGCGGCGGTGCTTCCGCTGCGGTAGGCGCTCTTGCGGCTGCTTTAGGCTCCATGGTGGGAAACTTCACAGTGGGCAAGAAATCCTATGCGGCGGTGGAAGGTGACATAATAAAACTTATGTCCGAAGCCGAAGATCTGCGCAATCAGCTGCTGCAGTGCATCGATGATGACGCGGAGGGTTTTGAACCGCTGTCCAGAGCCTATGCACTTCCCAAGGATGCACCGGGCCGGGACGAAATCATGGAAAAGTGCCTGCGGGACGCTGCGGCGGTTCCCTTTCAAATTGCAGAGCTTTCCTGCAAGGTAATCGATCTGCAGGAAGAATTTGCACAGAAGGGCAGCAAACTGATGATTTCCGATGCAGGCTGCGGTGCCTGTTTTGCCGGCGCTGCGCTGCAGGGTGCGGTCCTGAACGTCCGGGTCAATACCAAACTGATGAAGGACCGGGAATATGCCGCACAGATGGATGCGAAAACCGACGCCATGATGCGGGATTACCTGCCCAAAGCAAACGAAATTTACAACTGCGTACTGAACAAGCTGTTATAGTTTTCAGAGGATTTTAATGAAAAGAATAAAGACTTTTGCATACGGCGTTCTCGCCGGAATCTGCATTTCCATCGGCGGAGCCGTATTCCTTTCTCTGGACAACAAGGTGCTGGGATCCCTGTTCTTTACCTGCGGACTTTTTACCATCTGCACCTTCGGATTCAACCTGTACACCGGCAAAATCTGCTACGTGTTTGAAAGAGACAAGGATTATGCCATCGATCTGCCGTTTATCTGGCTGGGCAACCTGGCCGGAACCTGGCTTACCGCACAGCTGCTGCTGGCCACAAGAGCCGGCGCTGCCATGACGGAAAAGGCCACGGGCATGGTCAATACCAAGCTGGGAGACACACCGCTTTCCATCTTCCTGCTGGCCGTGATGTGCGACATTTTAATCTTTATTGCCGTGGACGGCTACGGCAAGAACCCTCACGAAGTGGGCAAGTATCTGGCGCTGTTCTTCGGCGTGATGATCTTCATCCTCTGCGGATTTGAACACTGCGTGGCCAACATGTTCTACATTTCCATCGCAAAAATGTGGAGCGGCAAGGCATTCCTTTACGTGCTGATTATGACCCTGGGCAACTCCGTGGGCGGCGTGCTGTTCCCGCTGGTCAGAAAATGGAAGGAGAAGCAGTAATGCTTCCGAATGAAGAAAAAAATCTGCAGCGGAAAATCTGCCTGCAGAACAGACGGGCTCTTTCCGAAGAGCAAAGAAAAAACTACAGCGAGCAGATCTGCGCCTCGGCGGCAGATCTGCCCGAATTTCAGTCGGCAAAGCTGGTCTTCAGTTATATGGCGAGCTTTGACGAGGCGGATCCTTCCTATCTTCCCAAAGAGGGGAAGGTGTTCTGCTATCCGGTGTCTTTGCCGGGCGGCATTATGGAGGTCCGCATTCCCGCAGAAGAGGATGGCTGGGAAGAAGGAAAGTTCGGCATCGTCAGTCCCCGGACGGACAATTCGGTGCTGGTCAATCCGGAGGATATCGATCTGATCATCGTTCCCTGCGTGGGCTTTGACGAAAATAAAAACCGGCTGGGTCACGGGAAGGGATACTACGACAGATATATTCCGAAATGTCCCCGGG
This sequence comes from Anaerovoracaceae bacterium, assembly GCA_045639385.1. Classification (GTDB taxonomy): domain Bacteria; phylum Bacillota; class Clostridia; order Peptostreptococcales; family Anaerovoracaceae; genus RUG13409. The sequence continues at coordinate 19,447 of JAZUDB010000127.1, forward strand.
CAAAGCTGATTTGTATTGCATTTGAAGCGCAAAAGCTCCATAATGTAGTCGTAGACAGGTACGATGCTCCCATGGAGTACGTCGTTACTGAGAAAAAAGTATATTAATTAATTGGTCAGAGTAGAGCTTGCGCGTGAAGTGCCGGCGGATGGGAGTTTGCCGCCGGACGAAGGCCATAAGGAACCGCGATGCAAGTTTCGATTCCGCTGCCACTTAAGAATGCCGAAAACTTCTTTGGTGGCACAATCGCTGCGAAAGGAGTTTTTAATTATGAAAATTACAACCAAACAGCTCACATTCTGCGCAGTGCTGGCAGCCATTTACGTAGTGCTTGCCACCTATCTGCACATCGAAAGCAATGCCATCAACATTTCCGTGCAGAGTCTGCCGGTGCTGATCGGCGCCATTACCCTGGGTCCGGTTCCCGCAATGTTCATCGCCTTTGTGGGAGAACTGATCAAACAGGTTCTGATGTACGGCTTCGATCCCACCACGCTGCTGTGGCCGCTGCCCTACGTGGTAGAAGGTCTGGCTGCAGGACTCATCGTAAAGAAGGAATTGGGCAATGTATCCAGAAAGAGAATCATTGCAGCCATCATCGTGGGCGAATTCCTTCTGACCCTGCTGGTGACCCCGGTAAATGCGCTGGCTGCCGTGATTCAGGGTTGGGGAACCTGGAGCCTGATTCTGGTAGGCATTCCCCCCAGAGTTCTGGTGATGGCACTGCGCATGGTAGTGTACTGCCTGCTGATGCCCAAGCTTTACGAGAGCCTGAAGAAGGTTGTTTAAGAAGATATATTTCCGGGGCGAAAAGCGTTCGTCTCAGGTTTTGCGTTTTAAGAAAAAGGTCGTGACTGAAAATGACACCGAAACAAGCTATTGATTACATTGAAAATTATACCTGGAGCACCACCAGACTGGGTCTGGACAGAACCAGGGAACTGCTGGCACAGATGGGCAATCCTCAGAAGAGCCTGAAGTTCATCCACGTAACCGGTTCCAACGGCAAGGGTTCTACCTGTGCCATGCTGGCATCCATCTTCGAAAAGGCCGGATACAAAGTAGGTCTTTATACCTCTCCGTATATTCAGGAGTTCGAAGAAAGAATCCAGATCAACGGACAGAATATTCCGGGCGAAACCCTGGCAAGAATTACCGAAAAGGTAAAGGCGATTGCGGAAGCCATGGAAGACCATCCCAGCCAGTTTGAGCTGGTAACCGCCATCGGCATGCAGTACTTCGTGGAAGAGGGCGTAGACATCGTCATGCTGGAAGTGGGCATGGGCGGTGCGCTGGACTCCACCAATGTGATCGATCCGCCGGAAGTTGCCATTATTACCAACATCGGTCTGGAACACACCGAGTATCTGGGCGATACCGTGGAAAAGATCGCAAAGACCAAGGCCGGAATTATCAAGCCGGGCTGCAGCTGCGTCTGCTACGACGGTCTTCCGGAAGTAACTCAGGTGATCGTGGAAGATTGCGCAGAAAAGAAGGTTCCGCTCACCTGCGTGGACTTCTCCAAACTGAGATTTATCGAAGAGACCCTGGCCGGACAGAGATTTACCTGGGAAGGCAGAGAACTTACCACCAAGCTTCTGGGACCTCACCAGCTGCACAATACCGCAGTGGTTCTGGAAACCGTGGCAGCCATGAGAACCCGGGGATGGAAAGTCAGTGACCAGGCCGTTGCCGAAGGTCTTGCCGCCACCCGCTGGCCTGCAAGATTCGAAGTTCTGGGCTACGAACCGCTCTTTATCCTGGACGGCGGACACAACCCCCAGTGTGCGGAAGCCCTGGCAACCAGCATTCAGTCCACTCTGAGCGGACGCAAAGTGGTTTATCTGATGGGTGTTCTGGCAGATAAGGATTATGAACAGATTCTGGATATTATTACCCCTTATGCGGCGGAATTCGTATGCCTGACGCCGTTCTCTGACAGAGCGCTGATGGGGTATCAGCTGCGGGATATCTTAAGAGAACGCGGCTTTAAGGCCAATGCCTATGCCGGCGTGGATGCAGCCATCGATGCTGCCATCAGGGCTGCCGGAAAGGATGGTACCGTGGTAGGATTCGGTTCTCTGTATATTGCAGGATACATTCGCGGTGCATATCAGAAGAAGTTCGGAAAATAACTGCATAATAGATTTCCTGCCGGCGGAATTTCGGTTCCGCCGGTCTTTTTTTGCATCGGAATGCCCCACGGAAAACCTGTATGCGTCTGTACTTTTTCTATCGAAAAAATGACGGTACTTATTGATTATTTCAATGTTTCGCAACCTTATAATATGCATCGGTTTTCTTGATTTTTTTCGCCGGCAGTGGTAGAGTCCAATTGATAAATATGTAATATTTTAAGGAGGATAGTCCATGGGTGAAAAATTCGAGAAAAGAAAACAGAATTTAATTGATGCTATATCATTCAAGGAACCGGAGAAGATTCCGGTAGGCGTTCAGATGATGAACTGGGCATTTACTTATGCCGGCGTTCGGTATCAGGACATCATCGGCGACGTAGACAAGGTCGTAGAAGCATTTACCAAGCACTTAAAGGATTTCGAATTCGACTATGTTCAGAGCGGCATTTCCGCTCCGATCGATGTGTATCAGGCAATCGGCTCCAAGAACTACATCTTCGGTACGGATGGTGTAACCGTTGCACACAACCAGACTGAGATTAAGTTTATGACTCCGGATGACTATGACGCATTCATCGCAGATCCGGCATTCTTTATTGCAGAAGTTCTGCCGAAGAGAAACGGTGAAATCTATCACAAACCTTTCGGTGAAGCATACGAACAGTTCAAGCACACCGCAAGAGTTGCATTAGCCAATGCGGAAATCACCAAGAGAATTCACGACGTAATCGAAGAAAGAGAATTCACAACTCCGTTCGCAGGAGCAGTAACCCCGGGATTCATGTCCCCGTTCAACTCTCTGTTTGACTTCTACAGAGGCATTACCGGTGCTCTTACCGACTTAAGAAGAAGACCGGAACTGGTTGACGCAGCCTGCGATGTTATTCTGGAAAGAACTCTTCAGAACCCGCACTTCAAGAACCCCAAGGATCATTATGAACCCTATCCGATGGCAAGAGCAACCTGCCACAGCGAATGCATGCTTTCCCCGAAGCAGTTCGAAAAGTACTTCATGAAGCCTTTCAAAGAACACTATATGCAGTTCGTAGAAAGAGGCGGCCGTTACTACATGAGAGGCGAAGGCTGCTTCATGTGCAACATCGAAGTTATGGCAGATCTCCCCAAGGGAACCATCACCATTATGCTGGATAAGGACGATCCGTTCGAAGCATACAAGATTATGAAGGACAAGATGCCTATCGGCGCCGGAATTACTTCCGCTTTATTCAAGTTCGGAACCGAAGAACAAATCAAGGACTACATCAAGAAGTGCTTCGACACCTTCGCACCCGGCGGCGGATTCATCTTTGCTCAGAATGAAGGTCTGCTCTGCGCCAATGACTCAACCGTAGAGAACTTCAGAACCATTTACGAAACCGCTCACGAGCTCAGCTACAAGAAATAGGAAGGGAGAAAAAAATGATCGACAACAATTCTACAGATTACATGATTAAAGACCTTCTGGACAGACTGGCCAACGATAAGGAATGGGAGCCTGATGACAAAATCAGAATGCAGGCTGTAGCTCTCATGAAGAGATATTCCACTTCCGTATAAAACAAAGCAACCATATAAAAAATCAGCGGATTTCCGCTGATTTTTTTCTTTTCGTGATATATAATTTCTCTATTATGGCTACCAAAACACTGACATACATTGCAGGCCCGGAAGACGAGGGCAAATATATCAAGGAAATCCTCCGCAGCCGCATGGATTTTTCCGTAAAGCTGGTCACCAAGGTGAAGTATCACGGAGAACTGCTTTTAAACGGGCAGCACACCACGGTCAAGCAGAAGCTCTGGCCGGGAGACGTACTGACGGTGCAGTATCCGGAGGAGGAAAGCTATTTCGAACCCCAGGATATTCCCATCGACGTGGTGTACGAGGACAGCGACCTGCTGCTGGTAAACAAGCAGGCGGGGCTGATCGTGCATCCCACCTATAACTTCCCCACGGGAACTCTGGCCAATGCGATTACTT
>JAZUDB010000128.1:0-5941 GCA_045639385.1 Anaerovoracaceae bacterium
CAGCCGAAACAACTACGGCTATAAACCCCCACACGGGGCCTAAAAGGAAACCGCATAAAAGAAGAGGGATATCTCCCCCGTCAAGGATAAGGAAGGATGCCCAGGGGAATATGGGAATGCGGATAAAGGATATAAGAATTACCGCGATTGCGGTAAGCAGTCCCGCAAGGACGCATTTACGAAGATTGTAACTGTTTTTCATAGTGAGCCTTTCCCGACGGCAAAAAAAATACCGCCGACTATACAAAAACAGTCAACGGGAAATAAAAGAAATCTTCTCCTATCCGGACTTTACCGTCGGGTGCGGAATTGCACCGCATCATGCTTTTACGCTTGCAGACTATACTGCCGGTGGGGATTTTCACCCCGCCCCGAAGACTTTTATATTGTTTTGTCTATATAATTTAGTAATTATTTGCGGTGTGGGTATTAAACCCACACCGCAAAACAAAAGCGTTAATTACTGAGCAACTGCGGAAACAACGCCGGAACCAACGGTTCTGCCGCCTTCACGGATAGCGAAACGGAGACCCTGTTCAATAGCGATAGGAGTGATCAGTTCAACTGCGATGGAAACGTTATCGCCGGGCATGCACATTTCAGTGCCTTCGGGAAGAGTGATAACGCCGGTAACGTCAGTAGTTCTGAAATAGAACTGAGGTCTGTAGTTGTTGAAGAAGGGAGTATGACGACCGCCTTCATCCTTGGTCAGTACGTATACTTCGCCGGAGAACTTGGTGTGGGGCTTGATGGTGCCGGGCTTAGCAAGAACCTGGCCACGTTCGATACCCTTTCTGTCTACGCCACGGAGGAGGCAACCAGCGTTGTCGCCAGCTTCAACGTAGTCCAGAGTCTTATGGAACATTTCCATAGAGGTAACAACGGTCTTCTTGAGTTCTTCGGTAAGACCAACGATTTCAACTTCGTCGCCGGGCTTCAGCTGGCCACGTTCTACTCTACCGGTAGCAACGGTGCCACGGCCGGTGATGGTGAATACGTCCTCAACAGGCATAAGGAAGGGCTGATCAGCCTTTCTGTCGGGAGTGGGGATGTAAGCGTCAACAGCTTCCATCAGCTTAGCGATGGGTTCATACTCGGGAAGAGTAACATCTTCGGGAGCTTCCAGAGCCTTAAGAGCGGAACCGATAACGATAGGAATATCGTCGCCGGGGAAATCGTAGCTAGACAGAAGGTCTCTGATTTCCATTTCAACGAGTTCGAGAAGTTCGTCATCGTCTACCATATCGCACTTGTTCATGAATACTACGATGTAAGGAACGCCTACCTGTCTGGAGAGCAGGATGTGTTCTCTGGTCTGGGGCATCGGTCCGTCTGTAGCTGCAACTACGAGGATAGCGCCGTCCATCTGTGCAGCACCGGTAATCATGTTCTTAACATAGTCTGCGTGACCCGGGCAGTCAACGTGAGCATAGTGTCTGTTAGCAGTTTCATACTCAACGTGAGCTGTGTTGATGGTGATTCCTCTTTCTCTTTCTTCCGGAGCCTTATCGATGTTTGCAAAGTCAACGATCTGGTTGGTTGCGGAAGGCATCTTTGTTGCGAGAACCTTGGTGATTGCCGCTGTAAGAGTAGTCTTACCATGGTCGATGTGTCCGATGGTACCGATGTTTACATGTGGCTTAGTTCTTTCGAATTTTTCTTTTGCCATTTTAAATCTCCTTATAAATATGCCGTGCTATTCTCTTCAGCGATCGGCCCTTTCTAACAATTTATTAAAACATACTTTTGCATGTTTTTCAACTATTAGTATCTGTTAATTTTATCAATCAGTGCATCCGGAAGCTTTTCAAAGTGATCCATCTGCATGACGTAATTTCCGCGTCCCTGAGTCTTGGAACGCAGGTCCGTGGCGTATCCGAACATTTCGGAAAGCGGGACCATAGCCCGTACGCTGACCGCACCGTTGAACATGTCCGTTCCTTCTATGCGTCCGCGGCGGGAACTTAAATCTCCGATCACATCGCCCATGTATTCTTCCGGCGCCGTAACTTCAACCTTGAAGATCGGTTCCAGCAGAATGGGTGCTGCGTTCTGGGATGCTTCGCGGAAAGCCATGGATGCGGCAATCTTGAAAGCGATCTCGGAAGAGTCTACTTCGTGATAGGATCCGTCAAACAGCTCAACGCCCATGTCCACCACCTGATATCCGGCAAGCGGACCGTTCTGCATGGCTTCCTGAATTCCCTCGTCGATTTTGGGAATGTATTCCTTGGGAATCACACCGCCCACAATCTTGTTCTGGAATTCGTAGCCCGCTCCGGTTTCTCTGGGATAAAGGCGAATCTTGACATGACCGTACTGACCGTGACCGCCGGTCTGTTTGACGTATCTGTAATCGGAAACAGCTTCCCTGGTAATGGTTTCTTTGTAGGACACCTGCGGCTTACCCACATTGGCTTCTACCTTAAACTCCCGAAGAAGTCTGTCTACGATGATCTCCAGATGGAGTTCTCCCATGCCCGCAATAATGGTCTGACCGGTTTCCGGATCGGTGTAGGTCTTGAAAGTGGGATCCTCCTCGGAAAGTTTCGCGAGGGCGATATCCATCTTCTCCAGACCTGCCTTGGTCTTCGGTTCGATGGCAACCTGAATAACGGGGTCAGGGAATTCCATGGATTCCAGGATAATCGGATGCTTTTCCTCGCAGAGCGTGTCGCCTGTGGTGGTAAACTTCAGGCCTACCACGGCAGCGATGTCACCGGCATAAACCGCGTCGATTTCCTCCCGGTGATTGGCATGCATCTGCAGGATGCGGCCCATACGTTCCTTTTTGCCCTTGGTGGCATTGTGAACATAGGAACCGGTTTCCAGCGTTCCGGAATATACCCGGAAGAAGGCAAGCTTTCCTACGAAGGGATCCGTCATAATCTTGAATGCAAGAGCAGAGAACGGCTCCTCATCGCTGGAATGTCTTTCCTCTTCTTTTTCGGTTCTCGGTACGATACCCCGAATTGCCGGGATATCCACCGGAGAAGGCATGTAATCTACAATTCCGTCCAGAAGCAGCTGAACGCCCTTGTTCTTGTATGCGGAACCGCAGAACACGGGAACAGCTTCTCCGGCAATGGTCATTTTCCGCAGAGCCTTCTTGATTTCTTCTTCGGAGATTTCTTCCTCCATCAGATACTTTTCAAGAAGTTCCTCGTCGGAACCGGCAACGAATTCCAGGAGCTTATTTCTGTACTCCTGTGCTTTTTCCAGCATGTCATCCGGAATATCGAATTCGTCCATGACCTTGCCCAAATCGTCTTCGTAGATTTCGGCCTTCATTTTAATAAGGTCCACTTCACCGACAAAGCTGTCTTCCGCGCCGATAGGCAGCTGTACGGCAATGGCCGGGGCGTGAAGCCGATCCTTTACCATGTCCAGGACATGATAGAAGTTTGCTCCGGTAATATCCATCTTATTGACGAATATCATTCTCGGAACATGGTACTTTTCCGCCTGTCTCCACACAGTTTCGGACTGCGGTTCTACACCGCCTTTTGCGCAGAGCACCGTTACCGCACCGTCCAGGACACGCAGAGATCTTTCTACCTCAACGGTAAAATCTACGTGACCCGGGGTGTCAATGATGTTGATTCTGGTATTGTTCCACTGGCAAGTGGTTGCTGCAGAGGTTATGGTGATACCACGCTCCTGCTCCTGCTCCATCCAGTCCATCGTGGCGGTACCGTCGTGGGTCTCGCCGATCTTATGGGTCTTTCCGGTGTAGAAGAGAATACGCTCGGTCGTAGTAGTCTTACCGGCGTCGATGTGAGCCATGATACCGATATTTCTAGTATTTTCGAGTGTAAATTGTCTTGGCATTTCTCCCTCTTAATTAGAAGCGATAGTGAGCAAATGCTCTGTTCGCTTCTGCCATTCTGTGCGTATCTTCTCTCTTCTTTACAGATGAGCCGAGTCCGTTCGCTGCATCCATAAGTTCGTTGGCAAGTCTCTGAGACATTGTTCTTTCAGATCTTGCTCTGGTGTACTGTGTCAGCCATCTGAGAGCTAATGTCTGACGTCTTTCCGGTCTTACTTCAATCGGAACCTGGTAGTTTGCACCACCGATTCTTCTTGCCTTAACTTCGACCTGCGGCATAATGTTTGCCATAGCTTTTTCGAAGACTTCGATTGCTTCTTCGCCTGTCTTGGCCTTGATCTGATCGAAAGCGTCGTAAACGATCTTCTGTGCTACGCCTTTCTTTCCGTCAAGCATGATGCTGTTGATGAGCTTTGCAACAACAACACTGCCGTATACAGGATCCGGAAGAACCTCTCTCTTCGGTGTATTACCTCTTCTAGGCACTTCTTTTCCCTCCTGCGAAATGAAATCGCATATCATCGGTACTCAGTATCATATTCGTATACTGCGGTGCCCATATCTATATATAATGGGCACAAATCCCGATAATTTCAGTTATAACTTTCTTTTTTGAGACTTACTTCTTCTTTGCTTTCGGTCTCTTCACACCGTACTTGGATCTTGCCTGTCCGCGCTTTGCAACGCCGGCGGTATCCAGAGTACCTCTGATGATGTGGTATCTTACGCCCGGGAGGTCCTTTACACGGCCGCCGCGGATAAGAACTACACTGTGCTCCTGAAGGTTATGACCTTCTCCCGGGATATAAGCAGTTACTTCGAGGCCGTTTGTTAAACGTACACGAGCCACCTTACGAAGAGCGGAATTCGGCTTCTTCGGGGTTACTGTCTTAACGGAAGTGCATACGCCGCGCTTCTGCGGGGACTGACAATCGGTTGCTACTCTGTGAAGAGAGTTCATTCCCTTTAACAGTGCCGGAGAGTTGCTCTTCTTCTCGGAAACGGTTCTTCCCTGTCTAACCAGCTGATTTATGGTTGGCATGTTTCATTTCTCCTTTCTTCTATATTTTTCTGCCTTTTTTCTGCATTATAAAACCAATGCAATAAAAGACAGCACAACAGGAGCAATATAACATATTGCCCCTGTAGATGTCAATTATTTTTATTCTTCGAAATCTCCGTTTCCGGAAATTTCTTCTTCGTATGCTTCAGCGATCAGATTTTCTTCGCCGGCATCGAAATCGTCATCCTCGTAATCCTCGTCGTACTCGTCATACTCGGCGTAATCTTCGTCTTCCATCTGCTTGATGTTGAAGTTTTCCATGATTTCGGTGTTCGCACCGTAGTCCACGTCTACGTTTCTGTAGAGCTTCATACCGGTTCCTGCCGGAATCAGTTTGCCGATGATAACGTTTTCCTTGAGGCCTACCAGACGGTCGGTCTTTCCCTTGATGGCAGCATCTGTCAGTACTCTGGTTGTTTCCTGGAAGGAAGCAGCGGAGAGGAAGGAAGATGTGGCCAGAGAAGCCTTGGTGATTCCCAGCAGCAGTCTTTCGTGTTCTGCCGGAATCTGACCCTCTTCGAGTTCCGCGTTGGCGCGGTTTACTTCGAAGATGCTGTATTGTCCGCCCGGAAGCAGCGTGGTGTCGCCCGGATCTTCTACCTTATATTTGGAAAGCATCTGGGATACGATAACTTCGATGTGCTTATCGGAAATATCTACACCCTGGAGCTTGTATACACGCTGTACTTCCTTGAGGAGGTACTGGTATACGCCGCCCACGCCGTTGATGCGCATGATATCGTGGGGATCCAGCGGTCCCTGGGTAACGCCTTCGCCTGCGTTGATGTGGTCTCCTTCGGAAACGCGGAGTCTTGCGCCGTAAGGAATGACGTACTTTCTCTCGGATTCGCCGCGGACAATAACTTCCGTCTTGTTGTCCGGACGGGTGGAGATGGATACGACGGTTCCGTCTTCTTCGCAGATTTCCGCAATACCCTTCGGTCTTCTGGCTTCGAAAAGTTCCACGACTCTCGGAAGACCCTGGGTAATATCACCGGAGCTGCCGCCTGCAACACCGCCGGAGTGGAAGGTTCTCATGGTCAGCTGTG
>JAZUDB010000129.1:0-19747 GCA_045639385.1 Anaerovoracaceae bacterium
TATTCTTCGGTGAAGATATCAAGAATTGCGGTAAAAACATACGATCGCTGGACGCACTTATTCAGAAAACAGGGCTTGCGCTCTATGACTTCGGGGATGTGGAGGAAAGCGTATCTCAAAACAATCGCTGAATAAGAAATCATCTGCATATGACTATTCCAACACAACTTGAAGATTTCTTCCTGCGTTGATATACTCCTCCGGAGAGGAGTATTAGTCTGCCAGTGCCATCTGCATCTCCTTTGAGAATCAAGTTTAAAGGTTTTCGTTCAACAGACCCATTCTACAAAGTATCCCGGATACTTCAAGGACTTTCTGTAAAAAATAAGTTCCTTTGATAAAACTCGATTGAAACCGCTTCGGGCAATCAAAAATGTCCCGGGGAGAAAATTCGGAGCCGGCAGAGAAGACTTACGAGCGGCCTGCGATGCGCGCGGAAGCAAGCGCAGAGCAGGAACGCGAGGAAGGCTTATCGTGAAGCCGGCGGAGTTTTCTCCGCAGGGGCGTTTTGATTACCTTAAGAACATTTCAGCCGGCGGAGTATTTATGATGGCTGTTATACTGATTGTCGCTGCGGTCCCGCTGCACGGTATTTCTTGAAAGAAACTGCATTTTGTATTATAATTAATCTCCTGAATAAAAATGGAGGATCGATCATGAAAAGAATACTTGCCATTTTATTGGCGCTGAGCATGCTCCTGGCAGTGGGCTGCGGAAAAAAAGAACCGGAACAGCCAAAGCAGCCGGATTATACGGCAAAGTTAAAAGAAATCGATAAATACATCTTCGAGGTGGAGGAATATAAGGAGCTGGACTACGAGTGCGCGGACGCTTTCTACGCAAAATCCAACGATAACTGGGGCGGCGGATGCTCTGCGGTCAGCAAAATGGTGGACGGAAGCCGCCTGGTGGGCAGAAACATGGACCAGAGCATTTCCAACAAGTGCGTCTACGTCATCCGTACCGACGCGGGAAAGTACAAGACCTTCGGTCTGGTGTACACCCACAGAGAGTATTCTCCGGATTATGAAGAGATTCAGACCAAGGGCATTTCCGAAGAGTTCTACAAGTCCCTTCCGTTTATGTGCGACGACGTGGTCAACGATGCCGGTCTGCATATTGAGATCAATATGCGTCACGGCGAATACTGGCCCAACGGCGAAGATAAATTTGCCTGCAAGGGAACCAATCCGGACTCCAGCCAGCGGGTCTACATGTTTGAGCTGCCCCGCTACATCGGCGAAAACTGCGCAACCGTAGAGGAAGCCAAGGCATATGTCGATACACTGAACGTGTATTCTCAGAACTATTACTGGAATTACTGCTTCATTATCAGCGACTCTCAGGGGCATTCCAGCCTGCTGGAGTTTGCCTCCAATGAAGTTTACTGGCTGGACGAAGACAAGCTGGACAGCTACGACTGGCTTGCGGGCTACAATCCCAAGGCCATTGCCCAGGCCAACTTCTATCTGAACCGGGACGCCTGGCTCACCCAGGATATCAAGACCGGCGAAGGCAGATACATTGCCCTGCAGCAGGGAATCGATGGGGTGGCCAGCAGAAGCGACATGTACGATCTGATGCGCAAGGTGCAGTATTCCAACTTCTATCTGGGTTATGACGCCTGTAAGGACAACTACTTCGACCCGAGAAGCGAAGTTCTCGGTGAACTGGGCTGGGCGGTATACGACCTGGTAATGGATCCGGATTTCGAAGAAGAAGCCAGAGCTCAGATTGACGCAGAAAATGCCGGCATTAAGGATATGCCCCGGGAAGAAAAGCAGAAGCTGAACGTGATCTGGGAATCCATCTTCACGGAAGTGGTGGATGTAAACGCAAAGGAAATTTTTGTCCGCATCTTTGAAAACGAGGACAATCTTTACCTGATCAACTTTGACGGAACCACCAAGCTGAACAGCATCGCAGACTGGAAATAGCGGAGCTTCCGGCGAAAAATACAATAATGTTAAAAAAGCCCTGAGAGACCTTTGCGGTTTTTCAGGGCTTTTAAATTGCATGAATAAATTTCTCAGCCAACTAAATGTATGCCAACCGAGGCAATCAAACCCCGCCCGGAGAAAACTACGCCGGCTTCACGGTAAGCCTTTCTCACGTCCTGCTCTGCGCTTGCTTCCGCGCGCATCGCAGGCCGCTCGGAAGTCTTCCCTACCGGCTCCGAATTTTCTCAGGGCGGGTGGTTGTGATTGCCACGGAGACGGTATTATCAGCTGGATGATTATCTGAAAGATAAACCGAACAAATATTACGCGTAAAACAACATAAGTATAGCCATTGGCGATTCCGCCGCAGCGCACAATAAAAACCAAATAAAAATGCTCCTAAGGAGAGAATTCGAAGCCGGCAAGGAAGACTTGGAAGAGGGATGCGAAGCGCGATTATATAAGCGCTGAGCAGACCTCGCGCAAGGCTTACCGTGAAGCCGGCGGAGTTTTTCTCCGCGGGAGCTTTTTATTTAGTTGAATTACTGCAGAACCGGTGCGGCTGCTTTCTTTTCCGCTGCCTTCTTTTCGGTCTTCGGCTGATCTTTCTGCATGGTTTTTGCCGCCTTGCTCAGATCTTCTGCGGTCAGACCGCATTCGTCCGGCGTCAGATTCCGCTTGGCCATGGTTTTGCTGATGCTCTGCATTTTCTGCGCAATCTGATGCAGCTGCTTCGGATTGTGGGTGTGACCCGCCAGGTCGTTCAGGTTGGTCATCAGAGTGCCCAGGTCTGCCGGGTCGGCTTTCTTGACCCAGTCGCTGAATTTCAGCTGCTTTGCATCGTCCGCATGGGCTTCCGCGGCTCTCTCCAGCTGGGCCTTCGCATCTTCGTAATAGCACTTGGTTTCCTTGCAGAAGCCAAGGAATTCCCTTACCGCACGGATTCGCTTTCCGGATTTGGAGGCCGGGTCGGCGTTCAGTTCCTTCCGGTCTGCTTTTCTCTTTAAGTAGGCATTGCATGCCCGGACGGTCTGATTGTAAACCGTGCACATCTTCTTGATATTGCTCAGGTTCAGGGTGTATTCTCCTTCGCCCAGCATGGTTTCCACGCGGTAAAGCTGGAATGCCATATCTTCCACCGTCTGGAATTCAGCGGAACCGTTGCGCACGCCTCTCTGGGCTGCCGCCAGTGCGCCGGCAAAAGCTTCGTGATGCAGGCCGGTCTTCCGGCATTTTTCCGCGGTGAGCACGTTCTGGGCCGTTCTTCCGTATTTCTCCAGAATATAGTTTTCCATCTCCCGGGTGTCGTCCTTGCCCGGACCCTTCCGGCTGCCTTGATCGAAATTTACCCTGGTGGTATTCAGCTGCAGCAGGTTGATCAGTTCCTTCGGGTCTTTTTTTGCATCAGCCTGAACGTCGCTGCGGCTGCGCATGTATTCCTTCAGATCTTCCAGGGCGCCGGGCTTGCCCAGACTGCAGAAGAATTCGTCTGCCGGCAGATCCTCCGACAAAATGGTACCCTGCTCCAGAATGCGTGAAATGGATTTCTGCTCTTTGGCCATTTCCAGATCGGCTTCTTTCTTCAGCTGGTTGTACTGTACCTGCAGAATTGCTTTTTTTGCAGGGTCGCTTTCTTTTGTAAAGGCGGCCTTTGCTTTTTCCGCCTTTTTGTTTGCGGCAATGCGGATTTTATTCTGCAGATTGGAGGCTTCTTCCGCTTTCGCGAACTGATATTTGTAAACGGCGCTCTCCTTGACGGCGTCATTCATCTTGTTGGTGTAGTCCGCCAGGTATTGCAGGGTGTGGTTCAGGGTGACGATTTCCGCGGTCTCTTCCGGCGTGGGCTGCTCTCCGCTGCGGAGCGTGTTGACATAGGCCTTGCCTTTTTCCACGAAATCCAGGAACATTTCGGAAATGCCTTTGGCGGAGGCCAGCACTTCTTTTGCATCCGGGATCAAATAACCTTTATCCTCTGCAATCTTCATCAGATCCGGGTCGGCGGAAAGAAGCTCCAGACATTCCGACGCCACCACGGCGTTGGTCATGGTGCTGGTGCCCACGGCGGTGGCAATTTTGATGGTTCTGACGGAGCTGGAGACGGCGGAGGCCAGGGAGCGTGCCAGCTCTTCTTTGTCTCCGTTCATGTAGGCCCGGATGACTTCCGGTGTCTTGGCTCTGGCTTTGACAAAGCCCTTGGTCAGAACGTTGCCCAGGGTTTGCCGGGGTCTTCCGGAAACCATGTTTTCCACGAAGAAACCGTAGTTTGCATCCACCCGCATTCTGGCACTGTCGAACTCGTCCGATCGTTCCTGACCGGAAACTTCTTCGGTGGAGAAAATGCCGGCGCCGATCAGAGCCGCCTGATGCGGGGTAAAGGGGCAGTTTTCGGGCAGCGAATAATCTTCCTGGACGAAAACTTCTTTGGTATAGGTCTGGGTTTCCAGCAGCGTCTCATCGTAGACGAACTTCGGGCCGAAGGTCTTGTCCAGGATGGCTTCCGCGGACTGCACGGTGGTGTAATCCTGGTCAAAGTAAAGCACGCGGCCGAGATTTGCCTGATAGTAGAGCCGTCTGTATTCCTTGGGGCTTACCAGCGCATGCTGCATCTGCTCTTCGGTGCGGGCAATCTGCTCATCCGGGAGTCTGCGGAATTCGGTGCGGGGCTTTTTTTCCTTGATGCCGAGAATGACTTCGTCCACCCGGGCAGGCTTGCCTTCGCAATATCCCTGATAATTCTGAATGTCTTTGGGCAGTTTTCCTTCCGCGGTCATCTGCTGCACGGTTTCGGTCTGTCCGCTGCCGTAAATGTCTGCCGCACCCATGGCATGATCCAGAAAACTGCGCATTGCCTGGTATTCCGGGCCCGCCTGGCTGTTGACCGGAACCGTCGTGTAGGCCACCATCGCGGTGGGCATGTTCACATTCATATCGTGGCTTGCGGTTTCCGGAAATGCCGGGTAGTAGGGGGAAGCCTTCATTTTGATGATGGAATTGTAATGGCCGAAGGCTTCGAAGCTCAGCTTCATGTCTTCGTAATAGCGCTGGATTTCCGGCGCCAGCTGCACGTCCATCTGCTTGATGGTGTCGTAGCAGTAGTTGATATTCATCAGGGTTTCGCAGAATCCCATATTTTCCTGGTAGAATTTGCGGGTTTCTTCTTCCGAAGCCGGATAAAAGAAAGCGGGACCCAGCTCCGCGGCTCTGCGGATGGTCTCTTCGAAAAGCGCCACCTGTCCTTCTTTGGTGAGAATGCGGTCCATAATGGCCCGGTTGAACTGCTTGTCCTCCTCTGTTTTTTCCGGACGCAGATAGCTGCGGTAGGTCCGGGCGAAAGCGTTCCGTACCGGGACCTCATATTGCAGGAGGGCGTCCTTTTCGAGGAACAGGTCACCGGTCTCTTTGAAAGCCTGATACTCTTCGTTGGCCTCGCACATTGCCAGGTACTGGGCCTCGGTAATCGGCTCCTTTCCCAGCAGCGCGTAGGCGGCGTTGATACGTTCAAGAATTAATTTAATGTCCATAAGTTCTCCTTTTTTCCCAATATATATTTCAAAGTATATCATAGATTCTGCTGCGTTGCAGAAGTGTTGCAGCGTGACCCTTGCCGGGTGATAAACATTTTGGGGCAATCTAACCCGGTCAACTAAAACACGCCGGGGCAATCAAGCCGCCCGCCCGGAGAAAACTCCGCCGGCTTCACGGTAAGCCTTTCTCACGTCCTGCTCTGCGCTTGCTTCCGCGCGCATCTCAGGCCGCTCGGAAGTCTTCCCTGCCGGCTCCGAATTTTCTCCGGTCGGGTGGTTTCGATTGCCCCGGAGATGGTATAATAGGCGGAACGTATTTTGAAATGATAAACGCAGGAAAGGCTGCATCGAATAAAACACTATGAATACAGATCTTACGAATCGCACCCTGCCGGACGCTTCGGCGGAAGAAAAAAAGACGCAGCTGTATCTGCGGCAGAAGCAGCTGCTGGACACTTTCCTGGAGCACGGTACCATCACTCGGGCGCAGTACGAAAAAAGCCTGGGCGACCTGACCGAAAAGATGGGAATGAACGTCCGGTAATCATCCGGCCGCACCAGTATAAAACAAATAAAAATGCTCCCAAGGAGAAAATTCGTAGCCGGCAAGGAAGACTTGAAAGAGGGATGCGAAGCGCGCTTATATAAGCGCTGAGCAGACCTCGCACAAGGCTTACCGTGAAGCCGGCGGAGCTTTTCTCCGAGGGGGCGTTTTATTTGGCTGAATTTTCAGCGCCGGCATAAATTCTCCCGGAGGGCATAGAGTCGGGGCGAATTCTGTGATACAATCGGCGTATCACCCGGAGGTATAGCATGATTTACGATATTACCCAGCCGCTGTATACGGCGGAAGTTTATCCCGGCGACCCGAAACCGGCGCATCAGCTGCTCTGCAGCATGGAAAACGGAGACCTGTACAACCTGACGGCTTTTTCGGCCTGTGCCCACAACGGTACCCACGTGGATGCGCCCCGGCATTTTATCCGGGACGGAAAGGGGATTGACCGCATTCCGCTGGAAAAATTCATCGGACCGGCGTTTGTGACGGCCCGGGAGGGCGATCTGGGTGCTGCGGAGGCGGAAGACATTCTGCGCAGCGCGGTGCAGTACGGTGCCGGCGCAGAGAAAAAGATTCTGATCAAGGGCAAAGCGGTGGTGACGGCGGAAGCCGCAGCGGTGTTTGCCGCAGCCGGCGTGGATCTGGTGGGCAACGAGTCCCAGACCGTGGGCCCCGAAAATGCTCCCATGCAGGTACATCTGATTCTGCTGGGCGCGGAAGCGGTGCTTCTGGAGGGCGTTCGCCTGGATGCAGTACCGGAGGGCGTCTATACATTGTTCTGTGCACCGCTGAATCTGGAAGAGGCGGATGGGTCACCCTGCAGGGCGGTGCTGATGGACGGGAAGCCGGAAAGCGCTTAGAAGAATATTTTAAGAAAAACGAAAAAAATGCGGCGGAGAATGAAAATTTTATTCATTCGCCGTATTTTTTTGTTTTCTTTTGCAGAAGCTTTGCTATAATAGTACGGATAACATAGTATTAAATTAACCTATATCCAAATAAAACATAGGATATAGTGTATAAAACAGGGATGTGTTTTTCCGCTCTGTGCGGAAAAGAAGGAGTGTTGTTATGTCAAAGCGTGAAGCAGGCAGCCTTTCGCTGCTGCAGAAACTGGGGTACGGCGTAGGAGATTTGGGAGCGAACTTCTGCTGGACCTTAGTGGGTAGTTTTATTATGTTGTATTGTCCGGGAACTCTGGGCATCAGCGCCGGTGTGGTGGGAACCCTGATTGCGGTTTCCAAGGTTTTGGACGGTGTAACCGATATCTTTATGGGGGCGATCATCGACCGTACCCACAGTAAAATGGGCAAGTCCCGGTTCTGGCTGCTGGTCAGCACCATTCCGCTGGCCATCTTTACCTGGCTGATTTTTAATGTGCCGGCATCTTTTACCGAAAACACCAAGTACGTATATATTTTCATCACTTACACCCTGCTGGGCGCCGTGTTCTACACCATGAACAACATCGCCTATTCCACGCTGATGGCTCTGTGCACCAAGAACCCCAAGGACAGAGTCCAGATGGGTTCCTTCCGCTACATCTTCGCCATGGTGGCAGGCATTCTGATTCAGTACGTTACCGTTCCGCTGGTGGAAAAATTCGGCGGCGGCCAGGCGGGCTGGGGCAAGGTTTCCCTGATTTTCTCCGTGCTGTGCTTTGTTATTCTGATGATTCCGATTCTTTCCGTAAAGGAACTGCCGGAGGAGGAACTCAACCAGAGCAGCGGCGCAAAGCAGTCTGCGGCGGAAAAGCTCAGCTTTGGTCAGACCATTAAGGCACTGGTCAGCAACAAGTATTTCCTGCTGATTCTCTGCTACTATTTCTTTATGTATCTGCTGTCCTTTACCAGCTCCAGCCTTACTTCCTACTATGCGCTTTACTGCCTGAACAGTCAGACCGCCATGGGAAGCATTGCAATGGTCAGCTACGTACCCACGGTGGTGGTTCTTACCTTCGTGGCGGGCATCACCAAAAAGTACGGAATCCGCAGATCCGCCTTTGCGGGTCACTGCGTGGCACTGCTGGGTGCAGCCATCTGCTTCTTCGGCGGCATGTTTGCGAAAAACGCATTTATGTTCGTTCTGATCGGTCTCGCCATCCGCGGCCTGGGCATGGCTCCCATGAGCGGCTCCATCAACGCCCTGATTGCCGCAGCGGACGACTACCAGGAACTGAAAACGGGTCACCGGATGACCGGCGCATTCTTCTCCTGCTCCTCCGTGGGCATTAAGGTGGGAACCGGTCTGGGAACCGCACTTTCCGGCATTCTGGTGGATCTGGCCAGGGTAAACTTCGCGGAAGGCGCCGTACAGACTGCGGCAACCCTGTCCGTGATCAAGTGGGGCTATCTGCTGCCCACACTGCTCTTCCCGATCATGACCCTGCTGGTTCTCAGCGCCATGGACGTGGAAGAAAAGTCCGCACAGCTGCGCGCGGAACGGGCTGCTTCCGAACAATAAGCAAAGAGCATATTGCAACTGAATTACGATAATTGATATAATACCCATAATATTTGCGTCTGTATCCATGAAAGGGAAGGGGAAATATTATGGGTTTATTTGACAAGAAAAATTGTGACGTCTGCGGGAATGCCATCGGCCTGCTGGGCAACCGGAAACTCAGCGACGGTAATCTCTGCAAGGAATGTGCGGCAAAACTGTCTCCGTTTTTTACCGGAAGAAAGAAATCCACGGTAGCGGATATTAAAGAACAGCTGTCATACAGAGAACAGAACCGAATCAATCTGGGCTCTTTCCATCCGAATCTGACCATCGAAGCGGGACGGACCATCTACATCGACGAGGCAGCGAGAAAGTTTATCGTAGCATCCTCCAACTGGCAGAAGAGCAATCCGGATCTGATCGACTACAGCATGGTCAGAGACATCGAGATTATCATCGACGAAGAAAAGGAAGAAGTCATGGATCAGGACGCGGAAGGAAAGGAAATCTCCTTCGATCCGCAGAAGTTTGAATACTCTTACAAATTCAAGGTGAATGTTTACGTAAATCACCCCTATTTCGATGATATCAACATCGATTTCAGCGGCAGTGCGGAAATTGATTCTCCGACTTCCGAAGCCTTCCTGGCCATGGAAGAAAAGGCAAAGCTCTTCAAGAGAACCATTCTCGGCAGAGATGAGATCAACCAGAGCAGTATTACCTACACCGGAGATTCCGTAATCGCAGCAGATATCGAAGTTCAGCCTGCAGAAGAAGTCATTCCGGAAGGTTTCTGGAAGTGCGAATGCGGCGCGCTGAACAACTCCAAGTTCTGCACCCAGTGCGGCAAGGCGCAGCCCACACCGGCGGACAATATCAAGTTCTGCCCCAACTGCGGTCACGAACTGAACGGTGCAAAGTTCTGCCCGGAATGCGGCACAAAGATCGGATAGATATGAACGAGATTATACAGCATCTTTACGAAAGAAGCTCCGTGCGGGCTTACGCCGACCGGGAGATTCCGGCGGAAGTGAAGGAACAGATTCTTACGGCTGCGGTGATGGCGCCTACCGCCGGAAATCAGCAGTTTTATACCATCCTGGATATTACGGATCAGGACCTGAAGGACAAACTGGCGGTGTCCTGCGACAACCAGCCCTTTATTGCCAAGGGGAAAATGATTTTGATTTTCTGCATCGACTGCAAGAAGTGGTACGATGCCTTCCGGGCAGCCGGTGCGAATCCGGACCGGCCGGGATACGGGTATTTCCTGCTGGGCGCAGAGGATGCCATGGCGGCGGCGCAGAATGCGGTGACGGCGGCGGATGCTTTGGGCATCGGTTCCTGCTACATCGGAGATATTCTGGAAAAATACGAATATCACAGGGAAATTCTGCAGCTGCCCAAATACGTATTCCCGCTGGCCATGCTGGTCTTCGGTTATCCCACGGAGCAGCAGGAACAGCATGAAAAACCGGCAAGAGTGGCGTTAAAGCACGTGGTTCACGAAAACGGCTATCGCAGCATGGACGAAGCGGAGCTGCGGGAAATGTTTGCGGATAAGACTGCGTCCCGGGGCTACGATGCCTGGATGCAGGCCTTCTGTGCGCGGAAGTACAATTCCGACTTCGCCCGGGAAATGCACCGGTCTGTGGGGGAAATGCTGAAGGAATTTGAAGAATAAGCCGGATTCCTGCTGAAATTTCCGCGGAGAAATGTTATTATGAGTCGTTGGTTCATCATTTTGTGGAAAAGGGTAGAAAATGGAAGACAAAGTCGTTATTAAGGGAAAACCTGTTGTTTTGGAATTCTTTCCGATAGGGCTGGTATATCTTATCTGGCCTATTGCGGCAGTAAAGCTGGTGCAGTCCGGGACTCTGACGAAGTTCTGGGTACTGCTTGCCTCTGTGGTGGTTGTTCCGAAGCTGCTGATGCTGATTGACGGTGCTCTGCTGCAGATGCGCACTTTAACTTTCGATAAGGACGGCTGTACCATCCAGATACTGGGCTTTTCCAGAACCATTGCCTGGGACGATTTTAAAGGCAAGGTGTTCTTTAATTATGTTCTGCGGGAGAAGGCCAACAAACGGAGCGTGGTGTTTTCCTTAAAACCCATCCCGACGGAAGTGGATCTTCACTACCCGCTGAACGTGTATCGCATGACGTTCAATTATTTCAGCCTGGTTTACGTAGATCTGCTGCCCAAAGAAATTCTTGCCAAGGCCAATCCGAAATCTCTTTTCGGTTACATTGCTGAAGAAGAATTTTTTACGGCAAAAATGGATGAATGGGGCCTGATCATTCTCGAAAGAGAGTATGTGGATCCGGAAGACCTGGAGGACGACGAAGAAGCGTCCGAAGAGGAATGCGAAGACGGCGAAATTGAGGAGCTGGAGGATTACGAACCGGAACTTCTGGAGGAGTCTTCCGAGGAAGAAGACGCCGGGATCATCGACGAAGCCGCAGAGGCGGAAGAAGAAATCGCAGAAGAAACCGAAGCCCCGGATCAGGAATAGAAGAAAGACCGAAACCGTCTGCACGGAAAATCCCGGCAGACGGTTTTTTTATGGTATAATACAGTGGGTGCGTGGGTCACCGGAAAGAACAAAACTGTTTTTCGGAAAGCGGAAAACAAAACGATAAACCAAGGAGAACAACGTGGATATAGAATTACTGAAACAAAAAATGAACGAAGCACATTACGTGTATGACGATAATCTGATCACTACCCTGTACGTGGCTTTAAAGCTGGGAAGGCCCCTGCTGATCGAAGGCGCTGCAGGCGTGGGAAAGACGGAAATTGCAAAGGTTATGGCAGAAGCCCTGGACCGGGAGCTGGTGCGCATGCAGTGCTACGAGGGCCTGGACGAAAGCAAAACCCTTTACGAGTGGAACTATCAGAAGCAGCTGCTGGCCATTCAGGTGAACATGGGCAAACAGGACGACGACAGCCTGACAAAATCCCTGTTCAGCGACGAATACCTGCTGGAACGTCCGCTTTTAAAGTCCATCCGCTCCGAAAAGCCGGTGGTGCTTTTGATTGACGAAATCGACAAGTCCGACGAAGAATTCGAAGCCTTTTTGCTGGAACTTCTGTCCGATTTCCAGGTCTCCATTCCGGAAGTGGGCACCATCAAGGCTACCACCCAGCCCTTCATCGTGCTTACCTCCAACCGGGCCCGTCCCATTTCCGACGCCCTCAGAAGACGCTGTGCCTACCTGTACATCGAGTATCCGGACATGGAAAAGGAACTGGCCATTCTCCGCAGCAGACTGCCCCACGTGGACGAACATCTCTGCGTGCAGGTGGTTTCCGCCGTGCAGAAGCTGAGAAACAACGAAGCCATTTTAAAGAAGCCCTCCGTGGCGGAGTCTCTGGACTGGGCCGCCGCGCTGGATGCCCTGGGCGTGCGGGAGCTTACCCCCGACCTGATGCGCAGCACCGTGGGCTTCGTGCTGAAAAATAACGAAGACATCGACGTGCTTACCGAAGCGCTGGCCGCGGAAAATCCGGAGGTCATCGACGACGAAGAATACGCAAAGCGTCACGGTCACGACTGCGGCTGCAATCACGAGGACGGTCACGAATGCAGTCACGAAAAGGGCGGAGACTGCGGCTGCAATCACGAAGAGGGTCACGACTGCGGTCACCATCACGGAGAAGGGCATCATCACCATGCTTGATGTGGAAGTCTACCTGGAAAAACTGGCACTTTTCGGAAGATTGCTGCGCAAGGAGGGCATGGAGGTCAGCCCCAAAGAAACCGAGGACGCCTGCAGCATTCTGCTGGAACTGGGGATGGAAGACCGGACTGCGGTAAAGACAGCCCTCCGGGCGGTGTACGCCAAATCCCGGGACGAGCAGCTGCGTTTCGACCGGATCTTCGACAGCTTTTTCCTCTCCGAGGAGGCCATTCGTGCCATCGATAAGAAGCACCAGGAGGAAGAACTGAAGCACCGGCAGGCCATGGAAGAAGCCCGGGAGGAGCTGAGCCAGCAGGAACAGCCCTTTACGGAGGAGCAGACGGAAGCCTTCTCTATGCTGTCCGAGGAAGAAAAGCAGCACCTGCGGGATCTGAAGGAAAAATATCAGGGAACCGACCGCAGCGATAAGCTTTACGGCAGTTTTATCCATTCGATTTTTGCCAAATACATGCTGGAACAGCAGATTAAGATGGAGGACGCCGCCCTGGGCGCCCAGGCCATCGACCCGGAGGTTGGTATGATCTTCCGGGACATTTCCGACTTCCAGGACAAAGAGATCCCCAAGGCGGTAATGTACATCCAGAACATCGCCTCGCAGATCAACGGGGAACTGACCAAAAGCCGCAAAAACAGCGGTCACAGCAGTGCTCTGGACTTCCGCCGCACCATACGCAAGGGCCTGGAGACCGGCGGAAGCTTTTACAAACTCGCTTATAAAAAGCGGACCAAAAAACGCAAGCAGCTTTTGATCGTCTGCGATGTGTCCGCTTCCATGATACAGTTTTCGGAGTTCGCCCTGCGCTTTATCCAGGCGCTGAACGAAGCGGCGGACAGCTCCCGGATCATCCTCTTTTCCGAGGAGTCCGCGGAGGCGGATCCCTTCCACCTGCAGAACATGGACCTGTTCCGGGATTACGTCCGGGACTCCGGGGTCTACGGCAGGGGCACGGACCTGGGCAAGGCCCTGAAGGCCATCAACGACGAGCGGCCGTCGGCTTTGTCCCCCTCCACCGTTCTGATCATCGTGTCCGATACCAAAACCGTGAATCCCGAGCGCAGCTGTGCGGAGCTGGCAAGAGCCCGCAGCCGTGCCGGTAAAGTAATATGCCTGAACCCCATACCGGAGAGAAAGTGGAAATATTCCTCCAGTATAATGATGGCTGCGGAGTGCTGCACCATGGTGCCCTGCAGTACCCTGGCGGAACTGGGAGCCGCCTGCAGAAGACTGGTGCTGATGTAATCGGGCTTTTCCGGCCCGGAGGGGAAATTGTATGAGTGAACGTATTGTATTAAAAGATTTTCCGGTAGAGATTTCCGAAAAATCTCTGGAAGTATTCGTGAGCAGACGCCATCTGCACAAGGTGGATTTAAAGGCAGCCATCGCCGCAGCCCGGGAGATTGCAAAGCCCCGGGCCATTATCAAATGGACGGATGCCTCCGTGGAGGAAGGCAATCTGGTTCGCGTGGGCAGCGCAGCGTTTCAGAGCGTGCTGCTGGCGGACAAGCTGAAGGAACAGCAGAGAGTGCTTCTGATCGTGGTCACCGCAGGGGACGAAATAAAAGAAAGCGACCGTATCGAAAACCCGCTGCTGCGAGACGCGCTCACCGGTGCGGTGCTGGGTGCGGCCATGGAATATGTATTCCGCTTTGTGGCGGAAAACTTCAAGCTGGAAGAGGGCGGCATGCTGCAGCCCGGTTCCCTGCCTGACTGGCCCATCGAAAACAACCACGCACTGATTGCGGAAATCGGCGGCGTACAGGAAGATCTGGGCATTACCCTGAACGAGAAGGGCTACATGAATCCCTGGAACTCCTGCTCCGGCATCTATTTTGCGGAAGCCGGCGGCTACAAGAACTGCATGCTTTGCAAGAAGCTGGACTGCATCGGCAGACGGACAGAGTTCAATCAGGAAGAATACACCAGAATTTTCGGAGAAGAATGAGCGGAAACGAAAAAGACAAAAACGATGCCCGGAAGGGACAGCCCGGCGGCAGCGCCCGGGTCAAATACGCGGATATTATCGATCAGCCCCGGCACCGGTCGGAAAAGAGAGCCCCCATGCCCGTGTCCAAGCGGGCGGCCCAGTTTGCTCCTTTTGCGGCCCTTACCGGCTATGAGCAGCTGATCGAAGAAGCCAACCGGGAAGCGGACGAAGAATGATGTGCAGAAGGCAGACGAAGAATAGACCCTTTTATGCCGTGTAACTTCATACGAAAAGAAGTAAATCCCCCCAAAGCATCGAAAAAAGGTGCTTTTAGGGGGATTATTTTACAATTTGTGCCGTATGCAGTCTGTTTTCTCTCATTTTTTTGTGAAAGATGATGCATGAAAACTGATTTAAGGGAAGTGGGACCATGTTTGACGGTTCTCAACGGGTAATCTGAATCGTAAATGAGAACAAAATCCCCCCAAAGACCTGCAAAAACCGGTTCTTTGGGGGATTACTGCATCTCAAAAAAATTATTTTTTAAAAAAATGAGGTTTTCTTGCCCGGATACGGCACATTCGCTTTCAATTTACTGCAGTAGGTTCGGTATAGTTGTCGAAATCCCCGGTTTTGCTGTCTCCTGTCCGACGCGTCTGCCTATGTGTTCGGTGTCGGTTGGGAACCCTGCAAAGACCGGGGTTTTTATGCTATAATACTGCCATGAAACTGATTATTGCGGAAAAACCAATGCTGGCCAGGGCCATTGAGGCAGCCCTGCCCGGCACGCCCGTCCGTCGGGACGGATACACGGAAAAAGGCGAATACACCATTGTATCCGCCTTTGGTCATTTACTTACCCTGAAAGAGCCGGAAGATTACGACCCGGAGAAGTACAAAAAGTGGTCCATGGAGACCCTGCCCATCTATTTCGAGGACTGGGGCAAAAAGCCCGGGGAGGGCAAGGAAGAGCGCCTGAACCTGATCGGCAGCCTGTTAAAAGAGGCGGACTGCGTCATTCATGCCGGCGACCCGGACGACGAAGGGCAGTACCTGATCGACGAGATCCTGCAGTGGTTCGACTACAAGGGACCGGTGTGGCGTCTTGCCACCGGCGACACCACGGAGGGCGCCCTGCGGAAGGCCCTGGCCAATCTGAAGGACAACCGGGACTTTGAAAATGCAGGCTGGTCGGCCCATGCCCGCAGCGTGGCGGACATTATGGTGGGCTACAATTTCAGCCGCTATTTTTCCCTGCTCAACTCCCACGTGAAGATGCTTACCGTGGGCCGGGTGCAGACTCCCACCCTGGGGCTTGTGGTCACCCGGGACCTGGCCATCGAAAATCACGAGCAGCAGAATTATTACGAAATCTACGCGGATGTGGCCCTTGCCGAAGGCGCAGAGGAAGGCGTTTCCGGCGGTGCAAAGGCAGAAGCCTTCGACCGCAGTTTCCGCACCCGCTTCGAGCCTGTCAAGGACGACCCCAATCTGGAAGAGGGCCGCATTACGGACAAGGACTATGCCGCGGAAATCGTGCAGAACCTGAGCGGCGCCGCCCTGGACAAAATCGTCATCAGCCGGAAGGCCGTGGAGGAACAGCCGCCGCTGCCCTTTAACCTGGTCAAGCTGCAGAGCTACTGCTCCGCAAAATTCGGCTACGACCCCTCCAAAACCCTGGAGATCACCCAGGCGCTGCGGGACGATTTCAACGCCATTACCTACAACCGCTCGGACTGCCAGTATCTGTCCGAGGAGCAGTACAAGGAGAGTCCCGCCACCCTGCGTCAGGTGCTGGACAACCTGAAGGAAGACCCTGCGGGCAGCGTATTTTCCCGGCTGCCGCTGGATACGAAAATTAAAAGCAAGGCTTTTGACGATAAAAACATTACGGCCCACACCGCCATCATTCCCCAGAACCGGAAATTCGATATTTCCAGGCTTTCCGAGGAGCAGCGGAACGTGTATCTGGCCATCGTGAAATATTTTGCGGCCCAGTTCCTGCCGCCGGCCAGGAAGGAACGCACTTCCCTGGAGGCTCCCGTGGACGGAGGCATCCTGAAGGCCTCTTCCACCCGGGTCATTGCCCCCGGTTACCTGCAGCTGATCAAGCCGGAGAAAAAGAAGGCGGAGGGCGAAGTACCGGAGGAAGACGAAAACGAACTGAGCGCCGCGGAGCCGGGCAGCTATAAAGGAAGCTGCACCAAGGCCTTCTCCGAGGAAAAGGAGACCAAAGCGCCGCCCCGCTATACCAAGGCGTCCCTCAACGAGGACATGACCCGCATTGCACGCTACGTTACGGACCCCAAGGCCAAAAAGCTGCTGCTGGCCAAAGACAAGGAAAAGAAGGGCGAGAACGGAAGCATCGGTACTTCCGCCACCCGCTCCTTTATCATAGACAACCTGGAAGCCCGGGGCTTTATCGAAAGCCGGGGCAAGCAGATCCGCTCCACCCAGCTGGGCCGGGAACTGTACCGCATCCTGCCCGACGAGCTGAAAAAGCCGGACATGACGGGCCTGTGGTGGGCGGTGCAGGAATCCATTCAGGAGGGCAAGGAACCCTGGACCAGCCTGACGGACAGCGTCTACGGCATGGTGAAAAAGGTGGTGAAAACCGACTACCCGAAGGTGGACGCCTACCGGGTGCCGGAGGAAATGCGCCGGGGCAAACTGCCGCTGGGCAGCTGTCCCCGCTGCGGAGAGCCCATCATCGAGGGTACCGCGGGCTACGGCTGCAGCGGCTATAAAAAGGGCTGCCGCTTTGTGGTGTGGAAGCGGGCCAAATCCGGCATGATGAGCAAAACCGACATCACCGGCGACATGGTCCACGACCTGCTGTCCTGCCCCTGGACGGAGGAACAAAAACCGGACGAAAACGGGGTGCTGCAGCCCACCGGGCGCAGACGCAGCACCGAAACCATATTTATCAAGAAACTGTATTCCGAAAACAAGCGGAAGAATTACCCCGGCAGGATCTATCTGGCGGACGACGGTCCCGGCTCCGAATTCGGTGCCAGCTTCGGTCTGGAAGAGATCGTAAACATACCGCCGGTGCCCCTGGGCAAATGCCCCCGCTGCGGCAAAGACGTCATCGAAGGCAAGAACGCCTACGGCTGCACGGGCTACGGAGAAGGCTGCAAATTCACCATCTGGAAAAAGGCCAAATCCGGCATGATGAGCAAAGCCAAAGTCACCCGGGGCATGGTCCGCACCCTGCTGAAGAGCCGCTGGACTGAGGAGCTGCGGCCGGACGCCTCCGGCACGCCCCGTCCCACGGGTAAGCGCCGCACGGAGAAATGCGTGCATGTGCGCCGGCTCTACTCCGAGGCAAAAGACAAAATCTATACCGGCGACGTATACCTGACCGACGAAGGTCCGGATTCACCCTACGGTGCGGGCTTCGGCCTGGCAGGGGTCACCAACGACGGCCCCGAGGTGCTGGGCAAGTGCCCCCGCTGCGGCAAAGACGTGATCGAGGGCCGGCTGGGCTACGGCTGCACCGGCTTTCCGGACGGCTGCAGATTCACCATCTGGAAGAATTCCAAGCAGAAGCTGCTGGCCAATATCAGCTTTACCAAAACCGACGCCAAAAAGTTCCTGGCGGGAAAGCCGGTAAAAAAGCGGAAGCTCCTGGACAAAAAGGGCCGGGAATTTACGGCGGAGCTGGTCATGATCGAGGAAGCGGACAATCCCTACGGCCCGGTATTCCGGGTGCTGGAGGGCACCATCGAAGTAAAAGAGGGCGATTCCGCCGTAATCCGCACCGAAACGGTAGAAAGATAAGCAGGACATATGATATAATGAACCTATATAAACGGTATGAATGAAAAACTGTACGGAGGTTCCTTATGAAAGAGTTTACCCTTGCCATGTCGCTGGCGGATTTAATCCCGGTGGTTCTGTATGCGCTGGCTTTTGCCATTCTGCAGAAAAAACTGTATTCCAAAATCGGCCGGACGGCCTTTATGCTGATTGCCGTCGGCTCCGGCGACGTCACCATCGCCAGTGCGCTGAAAGCGCTTTACAAGCTGCTGTACGCTCTGGGCATCTGCGATTTTCAGGCCCTGAACAACCTGTTCTTCCCCCTGCAGGCCATCGGTTTTCTGCTCTGCGGACTGGGCATGGTCCGGGTGCTTTCCAAAGATAAACAAGAACGGCTGATGCTGACCGCGGTCCCCACGGCTGTGATGACTGCTCCCGCAGTGTTCTCCGGCACCTTCGTGTTCGTGGGACTGATGATCGCCGGCGTGGCGCTGACGGACGGAAGTCTGGCGATCATGGCAAAACGCCGCAAGAAGGGCGGCGCCGTGGTACTTTTCCTGATCGCGCTGGTGGGAAGCCTGGGAATGGGCTATCTTTCCACCAAGAACTTCGATAAAGCCGTCTTCAACTGGATCGCGGAAGGCGTAAACATTCTTGCACAGGCTGCGCTTTTGCTGGGCGTACTCATTCTGGGCAAAGAAACTCCTGCAGAAGAATAAAATGTCTGCGCAGGGCGGACGGATGACGCAGCGGATTTCCGGAAGGAAATCCGCTTTTTGTATGCAGAAAATACATTGAATTTATAATTATTCGCAACAAATCCCGACGGGAAAGAAAAACACGCGAAATATATAGAAAAAAATCACGAAATCGTCATATTTTTCTTGCCTGTTTTTGTGCTCTGTAATAGAATATTACCATCTATTTTTTGTTTTCATAATACAAAGAATTTCGGGGAAAATTGTTGTCTTTAACCCGGCAACACTTGTCCCCGGAGAAAAAACAATTTGATCGTAAAGGTCAAAGGAATGGGGTAAACATGAAAAACACAAAGCCTATCAGAAAGGTTCTGTCCCTCGTTCTGACACTTGTTATGGTATTTGGTTCCTTCGGAGGAACAGGAATCTTTGCCGCAACAGAAAACAAGGTCAATACGAACGGCGCAGTATCCTGGGAGAAGGTAGAAAACGGACTCTATCCGACTACCTATGAAACCGAAAGTTTCGCTCCCGAAGTAGACGACACCCCGGAATATAAGGACACAGACGTAGTCCGTGTTTCCATTGTTCTGAAGGCAGACGCTACAATCAAAAAGTTTGCAACAAAAGACATTGCAAAGAACACCAAAGCTATCAAGTACAGAGCAGATCTGGAAAAGCAGCAGGCAAAGCTTGCTGAAAAGATTTCCAAGAAGGTTCTGGGCGGCGTAGAACTGGATGTTGCAGCAAATCTTACTCTGGCAGCAAACATCATTTCCGCAAACGTTGAATACGGCAAGATCGCAGCAATCGAAGCTCTTGCAGACGTTAAGGAAGTAATTATCGAAACACAGTACGAAGCACAGAAGGCTTCCGAATCCGATGCTCCCAACATGGGACCGTCCTCCGGCATGATCGGATCCGGCGCTGTATGGGCAGAAGGCTATACCGGCGCAGGCAGCAAGGTTGCTATCGTTGATACCGGTGTGGACGATGACCATCAGTCCTTCGCAGCAGCTGGCTACGAATATGCAATGAAGCAGAACGCAGAAGCAGCAGGTATGTCTTATGACGAATATCTTGCTTCCGTAGGCGTTCTCACCGCAGAAGACGTAGCAGCAGTTTGGGATCAGCTGAACGCATCCAAGTTTGACGCAGATGCAAAGGGCGCTTACCTGACCTCCAAGAT
>JAZUDB010000130.1:0-3311 GCA_045639385.1 Anaerovoracaceae bacterium
ATCCGATGAGTTTGCTGGGATGAATATCCATGTTTTCGAAACCTTTGTAGAATTCGTGAATGGCAATTCCCGAAAAAAGAAAAGTGACCGCAAGAAGCGGTATTCCGCCCAGGTATATAAAAATAAGCAGCGGCAGCATGACAAGTGCTGAAATTATTCTGGTTTTCATTTGCTGCTCAATCCTCCGTATCTTCTGTCTCTTCTGCCGAATTCCAGAATGCATTCATCCAGTTTTTCCGGTGTAAAATCAGGCCAGTAAACATTACTGACAATAAATTCGGAATAAGCGGTCTGCCAAGTCAGAAAATTCGAAATACGGAATTCTCCGCCGGTGCGGATCACCATATCCGGATCCGGCATTTCCGCAGTGTAAAGAAGCTGGGAAAAACTTTCTTCCGTCACCTTTTCGCCTATTTCTATCGCTTTGTTCACAGCACGGACAATTTCTGCCCTGCCGCCGTAATTAATTGCGATATTGAATTGCAGTCCGGTATTATTTTTTGTGGTCTCTACGGCCTTTTCCGTTGCTTTCCGCGCTTCTTCCGGCAATGCGGATATATCACCCAGCATATGAATCTGCACCTGATTCCGATGCAGTTCCTCCAGTTCGGATGCAACGTATTTTACAAGTAATTTAAAGATACCGGAAACTTCCTCTTCAGGACGTTTCCAGTTCTCTGTCGAAAATGCATACACCGTCAAATAGCGGATACCGATATCCGAACAATGACGTACAATTTCCCGCAGGGACTTCATGCCTTCGTTGTGACCCTGAATGCGAATCAGTCCCCTTTCCTTTGCCCAGCGCCCGTTGCCGTCCATAATGACGGCAATGTGCTGCGGCATAACTTTCATTTCAGATAGTATATCCAAAACTACAGCTCCATAAGTTCCTTGGATTTTCCGGCAATGATTTCATCGATGTCCTTGATGCACTTATCGGTGAGTTTCTGAATCTCGTCCAGAGCTTTCTTGGAATCGTCTTCGGTGATTTCGCCGGCTTTTTCTTCCTTTTTGATGGTTTCGTTCACGTCTCTTCTCAGATTTCTGACGGCAACCTTGGATTCTTCTCCCATCTTTTTGATCTGCTTTGTCAGATCTACACGGCGCTCTTCTGTGAGCGGCGGAATAACAAGGCGGATATTCTTTCCGTCGTTGCTGGGATTGATTCCGATATTGGAAGCCATAATTGCCTTGGAAACAGTGTTTACAGAAGACGGGTCAAAAGGAATTACCAGCAGTGTTCTTGGATCCGGAACCTGAATATTGCACATCTGCTTTAAGGGTGTGGGAGTACCATAATATTCCACTGTAATCTGATCGAGCAGTGCCGGGTTTGCTCTGCCTGCTCTGACAGTATTTAACTGCTCCTTAAGAACAGACTTTGTTTTTTCCATTTTTTCCTGGTATTGTTCTTTTGTAGTAGCCATAATTTTCTCCTAATAAATAATT
This sequence comes from Anaerovoracaceae bacterium, assembly GCA_045639385.1. Classification (GTDB taxonomy): domain Bacteria; phylum Bacillota; class Clostridia; order Peptostreptococcales; family Anaerovoracaceae; genus RUG13409. Next base: position 1,453 of record JAZUDB010000130.1, read on the forward strand.
GTACCTATTTCTTCTCCTCTGCAGGCACGGACAATACCGTCCGGTTCTGCAAGACCGAATACGTGAATCATAATATTGTTGTCTCTGCAAAGACTTGCTGCGGTAGAATCCATTACCTTCAGTTCCTTCTGCAGAACTTCGGAATGGGTCAGCTTGGTGTATTTCTTTGCATTGGGATTGGTTACCGGGTCGGAATCGTAAACCGCATCTACATTCTTTGCAAGAAGAATAACATCTGCCTGCATTTCCGCTGCCTTCAGTGCTGCTGCTGTATCTGTTGTAAAATACGGGCATCCGGTTCCGCCGCCGAAAATAACTACAATGCCTCTGTCCAAGAGTGCATCGGCTCTTTTTCTGGAATAGGATTCCGCGATGGTATCCATCTGTACTGCGGTAAGGACTCTGGCTTCGATTTGTTCTGCCTCAAAAGCTTCCTGCAGACCGAGTGCATTGATGCAGGTTGCCAGCATACCCATATAATCCGCCGTGGCCTGATTCATTTCCGGGGATGTTCTTCCTCTCCAGAAGTTCCCGCCTCCGACAACAATTCCTACCTGTACGCCCAGATCGACAATTTTTTTAACGTCCAGGGCTACCTTTTTTGTCATTGCCGGGTCTATACCGTGACCTGCGGCACCGGCCAGTGCTTCGCCGCTGATTTTTAATAATACTCTTTTATATTTAGATTCCATATGAACCTCCGTTCGTTCCTAATGATTTTAGCATAAACTTGGAGTATAATAAACAAAAAGTCATGTTACGGAGGCAGTATGAGCGAAATTTATGATGTAATTATTATCGGTTCCGGACCGGCTGGTCTTTCTGCGGCAATCTACGCTGGAAGAGCAAAAATGAATACCCTTCTGATTGAAAAAGAATCCGTGGGCGGCCAGATTACCAGCACTGCGGAAGTAGAAAACTATCCGGGCTGTCTGGAAGAAGAATCCGGAGTCACCCTTGCTTCCCGCATGTCGGATCAGGCGGATAAATTCGGTGTTCACCGTGTCTATGATACCGTACTGACTGCGGATTTGCATAAAGAAATCAAGGAGATTTCGTGTTTCGGAGAAGATTACTACGGAAAAACCGTAATTATTGCCACAGGATCCGAGAAAAATCATCTGAACGTTCCCGGTGAAGAAGAACTGACCGGCGCCGGTGTATCCTACTGCGCCACCTGCGATGCTTCTTTCTTTGAAGGTCTTCCGGTTTATGTGGTGGGCGGCGGTGATGCTGCGGTGGAAGAAGCCATGTATCTCGGTAAATTTGCCAGTGACATTACCATCATTCAAAATCTTCCGGAACTGACATGCGCCGCATCCATTAAAGAAAAGGCCTTGGCGGACACGAAACTCAAAACTTATTATTACAATACCGTAGTAAAAGAAATCCGGGGCAAAGATCAGATTGAAAGTATCGTCATCCGGAATCTGCTTTCCGGCAAAGAAAAAGAACTGAAACCGGAAGACGGGAGTCCCTTCGGACTGTTTATCTTTATCGGTCTGCATCCCAATACAGAGGTATTTGAAGATCAGCTGAAACTGGAGCGCGGCTACATCCGGACGGATGAAGAAATGCGCACCGAAATCCCCGGAGTTTTTGCAGCCGGGGACGTACGGGTCAAGAGCCTGCGCCAGGTGGTTACCGCTGTTGCAGACGGCGCTATTGCCGCCGTAAACGCACAAAAATACATAGAAAGTCTTTAGATTAAAAATAAAAAACCGGCTCAAAAGAGCCGGTTTTATGATGTTTGAATTTACTGAGCCATCTGCTTTGCAACTTCTTCTGCAAAGTTTTCCTGCTTCTTTTCGATTCCTTCGCCTACTTCGTAGCGAACCATTTCCACAACCTGGATGTCC
>JAZUDB010000131.1:0-13802 GCA_045639385.1 Anaerovoracaceae bacterium
TGCAGGAAAGAACATGCAGCCTGACTTCGAATCCGTAATCGAAAGAAAGTTCCACTCCTGGATCAACTGCCTCGAAGCAGTTTATCACACAGGTCAGAGAGAACAGATCCGTATCCGTGTTTCCAAGAACGCATTTGAAGCCGGCTTCCGTGCAAAGCACCTCGGCGAAATGCTCTGGGCTATGATTAAGAGCGAATACGGCGAAGTAGTTGACAAGTGCCAGATCAAGGTTATCACCGACCCGGCAGAATCCACAAAGGCAAAGAACGAAATCGCAATGCCGAAGTATGCTGCAAGAGACGCAAGACTTGAATCTCTCACAGACGAAGCAGTTGACGTATTCTTCACCTGCACAATGTGCCAGTCCTTCTCCCCGAGCCACGTTTGCATCGTTACTCCGGAAAGACTCGGACTCTGCGGCGCAGTTTCCTGGCTCGATGCTAAGGCAACCAACCAGCTGAATCCGGAAGGACCTTGCCAGGTTGTTTCCAAGGAAAACCCGATCGACGAAAGACTCGGTGTTTATCCGGACGTTGACAGAGCAGTTAACCAGTACTCTCACGGTGCTCTCGAACACGTAACCCTGTACTCCATTCTCCAGGATCCGATGACCTCCTGCGGATGCTTCGAATGTATCTGCGGTATGGAACCGTCCACCAACGGTGTTATCATCGTTAACAGAGAATATGCAGGCCAGACCCCGGTAGGCATGAGCTTTGCTGAACTCGCTTCCTTCACAGGCGGCGGAGAACAGACTCCTGGTTACATGGGACATGGTAAGCAGTTTATCGCTTCCAAGAAGTTCATGAAGGCTGAAGGCGGAATCGAAAGAATCGTTTGGATGCCGAAGGCACTGAAGGACGAAGTAGCTGCTAAGCTGAACAAGGCTGCATTCGAACTCTACGGAATCGAAAACTTTGCAGACATGGTTGCTGACGAAACAATCGCAGCATCTGCAGATGACCTCGACAAGATGATCGAATTCTTAACCGAGAAGGGTCACCCGGCTCTCGGACTTGAACCGATGCTCTAAATTGTACTTTAAAATAGAGGGGTGCCTGCCCGTATGGGCGGGCACTCTTTTTAAGGATTTGATATAAGGAGTTATTTATGGCTCACACAATTGCACTCGCCGGTAAGGGCGGTGTCGGAAAAACGACGATTACAGGTATGCTGATCCGCTACCTGGCAGAAAAAAAGCATTCCATTATTTTAGCGGTGGATGCCGACGCAAACTCCAATTTAAACGAAGTTCTCGGCGTTGAAGTCGAGAAAACACTGGGAGATATCCGGGAAGAACTGGAACGTTCCGAAAGCGAAGAAACTTCCATTCCGAAATCCATGTCCAAGGCGGATTGGACAGAGATGCAGTTTGCAAGCGCTCTGTCAGAAGGAGACGATTTTGACCTTCTGGTTATGGGCCGCACACAGGGAAAGGGCTGCTATTGCTTTGTAAACGGCCTTTTAACCACACAACTTCAGAGATATTCCGGCAATTATAAATATATCGTTGTAGACAACGAAGCCGGTTTAGAACATATGAGCAGGGGACTTCTCCCCAAGGTAGATACACTGATTCTGGTCAGTGACAGCTCCCGCCGCGGGGTTCAGGCAGCCGGAAGAATTTTCGAACTTTCCAAGGACCTTAAACTGGGCGCAAAGGAAACAAAGCTGATCATTAACAGAGCGCCCAATGGCGTTGCACCCCAGGGTGCCCTGGACGAAGCCGCAAGCTTCGGTATGGACGTTCTCGGCGTTCTTCCGCAGAACGAAGAAATCTTCGAACTGGACGGAGAAGGAAAGCCCACCTCCACGGTATCTGCGGATAACGAATTTAAGAAAGCTCTCTACGCACTGTTTGACACAATGAACTTTTAATTATGGAAGCAAATAAAGTAAACAATTTAATTGAACTGCCCACAGAGCATTATCAGGAACTGTTTGCAAAGGCAGACCCTGCAGAAATGTCCGCCCGTACCGGAATCGAGTTCTCCGGAGGAAAATTCCATTTCCGGGTGCTTAATGAGGATAAAACACTTACCTGGCCGGCAGCGGATGACGACTGCTTTAAGCCCAAAGAACGCATTCTGTTCATGCGCTACCTTCTGGAAGGAAAGAGCGTCGGTTTCAACTACAGTTTTGCTGCATATAAGGAATTAAAAGACGGTCAGCTCTACGATAAGCCTTACACCGGCCGCTGCATTTCCCGCTCTCTGGGAAGTTACGGACACAATACCGAAGCGTTCATCAAGGCCTGCGAACACTGGGGCGGCGTGCGGATTAAAGCCTCCGGCATTACCTACGAATTTGAGTTTATGAAGAACCTTTTCTTGCGCTTTACGCTTTGGGAAGGGGACGATGAATTTCCGTCCAATATGCAGATTCTTTTCTCCCGCAACTTCGACGAGACTTTCTCCGGAGAAGACCGGGTAGTGGTCTGCGAGTATCTGATTGGAAGAATGCAGAGTATCCGTTAGTCGGTATTTCCCTAATTTATAAAGAAAGATAAAATAACGCACGTTAATTTGTGCGTTATTTTGTTAATTCGGCGTATTTCTTATGTTACAATATAGTTGCAAAAGGGAGGAGGTAAGATGCATTTGTTCAGATTTAATTTAATTTTTGCGATTTTTCCGATCATCTGGGTCGCCGTGGTAATCTTTATTGTATCAAAGATTTTAACTGCAGCAGCTCAGCAGAATAAGGCAAAAAAGAATATTCAACAGGATATCCGGCATATTTCGGAGTATATCATCGAAAAGACCGAGGATATGCGCGGATCATCTTCCGGATCGGTGAGATCAGGTCATTCCGAAAACCGCACATCCGGTCCCCAAAGCTATGTGCACGCTTCTTCGCAGCCGCATTACCGGAAAGAAAAAACAATCCACGAAAAGCTGAACGGAGAAGATCAGCCCAAGCGGGGAAAGCTTTCGAGAGAAAGCCGGGATGATGAAAAAGATTGGTTTTAAGTTTTCTTAATGAAAGGGGAAAAATAAAATGATGAAGTATGTTTTACCGGCAATTCTTGCCATTGTCGCTGTGGTGATTATCACCAGAATCAGAGTCGTACCGCAGGCAAGCGAGTTTATTGTGGAACGTCTCGGAAAATATCATGCAACCTGGTCTGCAGGACTGCACGTACTCTGCCCGTTTATTGACAGAATCGTAAGAAAAGTAACCTTAAAGGAACAGGTGCTGGACGGAGATCCGCAGCCGGTTATCACAAAGGATAACGTAACCATGCAGATCGATACGGTTGTATATTTCAACATTTTCGACAGCAACGCCTACACCTACGGCGTCGTAAATCCGATTAACGCACTGGAAAACCTGACCGCAACCACCCTGCGTAATATCGTCGGTGAGCTGGAACTGGACCAGACACTGTCCTCCAGAGACAGCATTAACTCTCAGATGACAGTTCTTCTGGATGAAGCCACCGATCGCTGGGGCATTAAGGTGAACCGCGTTGAGCTGAAGAACATCATTCCGCCCAGAGAAATTCAGAACGCCATGGAAAAGCAGATGAAGGCGGAACGTGAAAGAAGAGAAACCCTGCTCCAGGCAGAAGGTCACAAGCAGGCTGTAATCACCAGAGCCGAAGGTGATAAGATGGCAGCCATTCTGGTGGCAGAAGGTGAAAGAGATGCCCGCATTGCCAGAGCCGAAGGTGAAGCCAAGGCACTGAAGCTGGCAAAGGAAGCAGAAGCTGCAGGTATCCGGGCCATCAACGAGTCCGCACCGTCTCAGGCAGCACTGGAACTGAAGAGATACGAAGCTCTGGTGGGCATGTCCAACAGCAAGAGCGCAAAGCTCATCGTTCCCACCGATATGGTTAACGTAATAAAGAATGATGTACTCTTCTCGGAAGTAACGGGTCTGGGCGACCATACCGATGCACTTCCGGATGAACCGGTCCCCGAAAAGGAAGACGTCTGCTGCGACGAACCGGTACTGTAAAGAAACGCGAAAAAGATAAATAGTTAAATCCAGGCACTCCGGCATTGCGCCGGAGTGTTATGGTACAGGAAAGGCAGTAAATATGAGTCAGAGAACAGATCAGTGGATTGATGCGCATGCAGAGCAGTTGATTGCGGATACCAAAGAAATCCTGCATATTGCTTCCGTGCAGTCCTACGGAGACGACGTAAAGCCGGGTGCTCCCTTCGGTGCGAAGGTAAAAGAGGCCGGAGACTGCATGGTTAAGGCGGCCAGGCAGTCCTGCGGGTTCGAAGCCCGGGAAAACAACGGTTACTACATTTATATTGATGCCGGAGACGAGACCGGCAAAGACAAGGAGATGCTGGGTATCATCTGCCATCTGGACGTGGTGCCGGAGGGCAGCGGCTGGGATTATCCGGCTTACGGTGCCGAGCTTGTGGGAGACAGAATTTATGCCCGGGGCGCCATCGATGACAAAGGCCCCGCCATGGCGGCACTGTACGCACTGAAGGCTGTTCAGGAAAGCGGCTATGAATTTAAACGTCAGGTTCGTCTCATTTTCGGTCTCAACGAAGAAACCGGAATGGAGTGCATCGAAAAGTATGCGCAGTGCGAGAGAATTCCGGATATTTCTTTCTCTCCGGACGGCTGCTATCCGGTAACCAATTCCGAAAAAAGCATTCTGCACGCGGTATATAAATCTTCCTACGATTCCGGAATCTGTTTCCGAGCGGGAGAAGCGGCCAATATCGTTCCCGGCGAAGCGGAGATTTCTTTCTGCGGCAAAACCGAAGTGGTAAAGGGCGTACAGTCTCACGCTTCCATGCCGGAGGGAGGAGACAATGCCGCCCAGAAGGCCATCCGTTATCTGGCGCAGCAGAATCTGCCGGAAGAAGATGCAAAGCGTATTGCCGCACTGAACCGGTATTTCGGAACCGGCTACTACGGCGAGGGCGTAGATCTGGACAAGGCAGACGTGTCCGGCAGACTGACACTGAACGTGGGTCTGGTGCGCTGGAACGAGCAGGGCTATGAAATTACCCTGGACCTGCGCTGTCCCACCAGCCTTCCCGAAGCAGAAATCCGCACCAAGCTGGCAGCCGCTTTCAAAGAAGCCTGCGCCGAGGAAGTTTCCTGGAATTATTCCCAGGGCTTCAGTATTCCGGATGATTCCGAGCTGGTGCAGAAGCTGATGAAGGTTTATCAGAACCGCAGCGGTGACATGGAATCCAAGCCCCTGAAGATCGGCGGCGGCACCTATGCCCGCCATCTGCCCAATGCGGTCAGCTTTGGACCGGAAGGGTACATGTGCGAAGCAGAGTGCCACGTGGCCAATGAGTTTATCACCATTCCACAGCTTCTGATAAATGCCAAAATGCTGGCAGACGCTATCATTGCACTTGCCTGCGAATAAAAATAAACAATCAAAAATCCCGGAGACGTGCAGCAGCGCTTCCGGGATTTTATTTTTTCTGTCTACGCGTAAAGTTCAATCGCTTTTTTCAGCGCTTCAATTTCCACGGTTTCTCCGGCAATGGCTTTTTCCCCGTCCAGAGACCAGGAAACGCATTCCTTGAATTCAAAGCGGATATCCTTTGCACGGAAGAAGTCGAACATGTCGGAATTGAAGTTGGAACTGGTGGCTTTTAAAAGAATCTCATTCAGCTTGATGATGTTTTTGGGGTATTTCACCAGCATTACTTCGAACAAACCGTCCGTCAGGTCTACCATTTCTTCTTTCAGCTTTACCAGACCCGCTACAGACTTGGTGTTGGATACGGAACCGAAAATGTAATCGTCTTCATATTCCTTCCCGTCTGCGATGACTTTTGCGTGAATGGGGTGAATGTTGGACATGTCCTTCAGCCCCTCCAGAATGTAGGCAAAGTGACCCACGCGGTTCTTCAGTTCCTGCGGTGCGGAGTAGGATGCGTCTGTAAAGGCTCCGAAGGAAGCGATGTAGCTGAAGAACTTCTTTTTGTCAAAGTGACCGATGTCCAGCTGCTTCACGTTCTGCTTGATAATATTCTCCACCTGTATGGAAGGATCGATATCCAGACCGAGGGTATCCGCAAAATCATTGGTGGAGCCGCAGGGAATGTATCCCAGGCGCACCAGATGGTTGATTTTGCTCGCCATCAGGCCGGATACGGTTTCGTTCAGGGTTCCGTCACCGCCGCAGCAGATGATGGTATCGTATCTTTTTTCTATGGCAGTCTTCGCCAGTTCGGTTGCGTGGCCTCTGTATTGAGTGGTCTGGGTTATGACCGTGCATCCTTCTTTGCACAGTGCATTAACAATGCTGAACAGCTTGGGCTGTATTTTCTGTTGTCCGGAAACCGGATTGATAATTAAAAGTACTCTTTTCATACCATTATTTATATCACATTTTGGGGGAATTATCAAATGTGCGGTTTTTTCGGCATTTTTCTGAAAGTCGCATTGAAAGTGTGAGAAATCACAATTAATACAAAAAATTATTTATGATTATTATAATTTCTCACAAGAATCCCTATGCTATAATTTAAGCAGTGTTAGTATAACATTTAGGAGGTTTATTAATTATGTTGAAGCTCAGCGAAGCTGCAGTTAAGCGAATTGAAGAAATTTGCGACAATTACAGCAACGAAAAAACTCCGCTCATCATGATACTCTCCGACATTCAGAAGGAATTCGGTTATGTTCCGCTGGAAGTTCAGGAAGTTGTATCTAAAAAAACCGGCATCTCTGTTGCCGAGATCTACGGAGTAGTCACATTTTATTCGTTCTTCTCTCTGACCCCGAAGGGGAAGTATGTAATCGGATGCTGCCTGGGAACCGCTTGCTATGTTAAGGGCGGACAGCAGATTATTAATCAGTTTGAAGAAATTCTCGGAATTCAGCCGGGAGAAACCACAGAAGACGGACTCTTTACCATTGACGCTCTTCGCTGCATCGGTGCCTGCGCAGCAGCTCCTGCTGTAAGCATCAACGGCAAAGTGTATGCCAGAGTGAATGTAAAGGATGTTCCGGGAATCATCGACGATTACAAGGCAAAGGAGGCTAACTAATGTATCAGAATTATGAACAGTTAAAGGCCGACATTGCTAAGTACACCACTGAGCTTCAGGAAAAGTTCAACGGCGGCGACGGCAAAACCTATGTTATGCTCTGCGGCGGCACAGGCTGCATGTCCGGCGGTACCCTCCAGATTCAGGAAAATTTCGACAAGTTCATTAAGCAGTACGGACTGGAAGACAAGGTCGCTGTAAGAAGAGTAGGCTGCTTCGGCATGTGCTCTCAGGGACCCTTCGTTCGTATTTATCCGGAAGACGTTCTTTACAGACTGGTTAAGCCGGAAGACATCGAAGAAATCGTTACCAGCGATCTCCGCGACGGAAAAATCGTAGACCGTCTCGTATACGAAGATCCGGCAACCGGCGAAAAGATTACCAAGCTGGAAAATATTCCGTATTACAGAAAGCAGAAGAGAATCGCTCTTCACGGCTGCGGCGTTATCGACCCCACCAAGATTGAAGAAGCTCTCGGCTGCGGCGCATATCAGGGCTTTATGAAGGCTCTCGAAATGACTTCTCAGGAAGTTGTTGACACCGTTAAGAAGTCCGGTCTCCGCGGTCGCGGCGGCGGCGGATTCCCCACAGGAAACAAGTGGCAGTTTGCTCTGGTTCAGGAAAGCGATGAAAAGTACGTTGTATGCAACGGCGACGAAGGCGACCCCGGTGCGTTCATGGACAGATCCGTCCTGGAAGACAACCCGCTGGCAGTTCTCGAAGGTATGGCCATTGCCGGCTACGCCATCGGTGCACACGAAGGTTATCTCTACATTCGTGCAGAGTATCCGGTAGCTGTTGAAAGAATTAAGAACGCCATCAAGATGGCCGAAGAAATCGGACTTCTGGGCGACAACATTCTGGGAACAGGTCACTCCTTCCACGCACACGTAAGACTTGGTGCAGGCGCATTCGTATGCGGCGAAGAAACAGCTCTTCTGAACTCCATCATGGGTCAGAGAGGTATGCCTCGTCCCAGACCGCCTTTCCCGGCAGTAAAGGGTCTTTGGGGCAAGCCTACCATCGTAAACAACGTAGAAACTTACGCAAACGTTCCTTATATCTTCCGTGAAGGACTTGAAAACTACACCTGCTACGGCACCGAAAAGAGCAAGGGTACCAAGGTATTCTGCCTGGGCGGCAAAGTAAACAACGTAGGTCTGGTGGAAGTTCCCATGGGAACCACTCTCCGCGAGCTCATCTTCGAAATCGGCGGCGGAATCCAGAACGGCAAGAAATTCAAGGCCATCCAGACCGGTGGACCTTCCGGCGGATGCCTTACCGAAGAATATCTCGACACTCCGATCGACTTCGATAACATGGTAGCAGCAGGATCCATGATGGGTTCCGGCGGAGCTATCGTTATGGACGAAGACAACTGCATGGTAGACGTTGCAAAGTTCTACATGGGCTTCATCTGCGACGAATCCTGCGGTAAGTGCTCTCCGTGCCGTATCGGTACCAAGAGAATGATGGAGATTCTGGAAAGAATCACCAGCGGCAAGGGAACCATGCAGGATCTCGACGAACTTGCGGAAATTTCCGAAACCTGCAAGAACAACTCCCTCTGCGCTCTCGGACAGACTGCATCCAACCCGATTATGTCTACTCTCAGACATTTCAAGGATGAATATCTTGCTCACATCGAAGACAAGAAGTGCCCGGCAGGCGTCTGCAAAGACCTGTTCCAGTACAAGATCGATCCGGAAAAGTGCAAGATGTGCGGTGCCTGTGCAAAGAAGTGCCCGGTGGAAGCAATCCACGGCGAACAGAAGAAAGTACCGTTCGAAATCGATACTGCAAAGTGCGTAAAGTGCGGCATGTGCTTCGCAACCTGCAAGTTCGGTGCAATTTCTAAAGAGTAAGGAGGCCTGAAAATGAGTTTAGTAAATATTAAAATCGAAGGCCAGAGCTATCAGGTAGAAGACAATCTTACAATTCTCGAAGCTGCAAGAGTATGCGGTTACGAAATCCCGTCCCTCTGCACTTTTAATCATGGCGAATGCAACCAGGGTTCCTGCCGTGTTTGCCTCGTAGAAGTTAAGGGCGCAAAAGGACTTGTCGCATCCTGCGTATATCCGGTCAACGAAGGAATGGAAGTAATCATCTCTTCTCCGAAGGCTGCAAAAGCAAGAAGAGCCAGCGTAGAACTGATTCTCTCCAACCACAATACAAACTGCCAGCAGTGCGATAAGAACGGAACCTGCGAACTCCTGAACGTTGCAAAGATTACAGGAGCAAGAGAAGGAAAGTTCTTAGGCGCAAAGACAGAAACCACATATGACGACGTATCTCCGTCCATCGTAAGAGATACATCCAAGTGCATCCTCTGCGGAAGATGCATTGAAAGATGCAAGAACGCACACGGCAACGGTGTTCTCGGCTTTGAAAACCGCGGATTCAAGACCATTCTTGCTCCGGCAGGAAATATGTCCCTTGCAGATTCTCCGTGCCTCATGTGCGGACAGTGCGTCAGCGTATGCCCGACAGGTGCTCTCATGCCCAAGTCCGAAATCGACAAGATCGACTTTGCTAAGGCTGCAGGCAAGCACGTAATCGTTCAGACCGCTCCGGCTGTAAGAGCCGCTCTCGGCGAAGAATTCGGTCTGCCGGTAGGAACTCCGGTAACCGGAAAGATGTTCGCAGCACTCAGAAGACTGGGATTCGAAAAGGTTTACGACACCAACTTCGCTGCAGACCTCACCATTATGGAAGAAGGCTACGAACTGATCGGCAGAATCAAGAACGGCGGAACACTTCCGATGATCACTTCCTGCTCTCCGGGATGGATTAACTACTGCGAGACCTGGAACGACGATCTTCTTCCGCATCTCTCTTCCTGCAAGTCCCCGCACGAAATGCAGGGTGCTATCCTCAAGAGCTACTATGCAAAGGTGAACAACCTGGATCCGAAGGATATCTTCGTAGTATCCATTATGCCTTGCACCGCAAAGAAGTTCGAAAAGGATCGTAAGCAGCTGAAGAACGCAGAAGGCCTGAACGACGTTGACGCAGTTCTGACCGTAAGAGAACTGGGCGACTACATCAAGCGCTCCGGCATTCAGTTCAACAAGCTTCCGGACGAAGAACCGGATCCGGATATCATGGGCACCTACACCGGCGCAGGCGTTATCTTCGGCGTAACCGGCGGTGTTATGGAAGCAGCTCTGCGTACCGCATACTTCGTACTCGAAGGAAAAGAATACGGACCCATCGAATTCCATGAAGTTCGTGGATTCGAAGGCATCAAGGAAGCCAGCCTGCAGCTCGCCGGCATGACAGTAAACGTAGCGGTTACTTCCGGTATGAAGAACGCACAGGTTCTCCTGGATGACATTCGTGCAGGCAAGAGCAAGTATCACTTCATCGAAGTGATGTGCTGCCCGGGCGGCTGCATCAACGGCGGCGGAATGCCGGTTGTAAGAAACTGCTTCCTGCCCAACGAAGACATCGACATCGTGGATACCTATCGTCAGAAGAGAGCCGACGCTCTGTACACCGAAGACGAAAGAAATACTCTCCGTCAGTCTCACAACAACCCGCAGATCAAAGAGCTCTATGACAAGTTCCTCGGCGAACCCAACAGCCATGTTGCACACGAACTTCTCCACACCACCTACGAAGGCAGAAAGCCTTTCAGAGCGGAAAAGAAGTAATCTGTAAAACTGAATCTAAAACCAACCGGCCCCTGCTTTTGCGGGGAACGATTTTTATTGCAAGCAGGCTTTTTAACGGGGTATAATGAACTTGTCCCGCGAAGGAGGATGCCTTTCCGGGATGGAAAAATGTGGGGAGGATGCCCCCGTTTCTAATTGGTTTTGCCCGGAAGGAGGATGCCCCCGGGCGGAAAGGAAAAGAATATGGGTAAGAAAAATTATCCGCTTTACGAAATCGAAGCTTTTAAAGATTTCAAAGAAATGATTGCGCAGAGAGTGCTTGCGCACCCCGACAAAGCTGCCTTCCGTTACACGCTGAACAAGGAAGACAAAACCGTTACTTACAAAGAACATTCGGACAATATTCAGGCGCTGGGTACCGCTTTGGCTGCCGATGGCTTTACCAATGCCCACATCGCCATGGTGGGAGACAACTGCTACGAATGGATCCTTACGCAGATTACGGTACTTTCTTCCACAAACGTACTGGTTCCCGTAGACAAGGAACTTCCGCTGACCGATCTTTTGAACGTGATCAATCACAGCGACGCGGAAATGATCCTCTGCGTGGGTGCCTTCGGCAAGTGCTTTGCGGAAAACCGGGACGCCATTCCCAAGGTCAGGAAGATCGTTTGCTTCCGTCCCAAGAACGAGCTGCCGGAAGGGGTGGAAGACGGCTGGTCCTACGTGGAAAAAGGCAGAGCGCTCTGGCTGGCCGGCGATGACCGCTTTACTTCCATGCAGCCTGAAGATGCAGGCCTGGGTGAAATCGTTTATACTTCCGGAACCACCGGCGCACCCAAAGGGGTCATGCTGTCCCGGCACAATCTGGTTTCTTCCATCTACTACGGCATGCAGACCATGACGGTGTTTGATGTGGGTCTCTCCGTGCTGCCGTACAATCATACCTACGAGGCTACCTGCAGCCTGCTGGTTTCTCAGCACAAAGGGGCAACTCTGTGCATTAACGAAAACCTGCGGACCGTGGAAAGCAATTTCAAAAAGTATAAACCGGAATACGTGATGCTGGTGCCGCTGTTTGTGGAAACCTTCTATAAAAAGATCTGGAAGACCCTGGAGAAGGCCGGTCAGGCGGACAAGCTGCGCAAGGCCATGAAGCTTTCCAACAATCTGCGGAAAGTGGGTATCGACCTGCGGAAAAAGATGTTTGCCCAGGTGCGGGACGTGTTCGGCGGCAATCTGAAGATGATTGTCTGCGGCGGGGCACCCATTCGGCCGGAACTGGCAGGCTTTTTCGACGCTATCGGCATCGATTTGATCAACGGCTATGGAATTACCGAATGCTCACCGCTTCTTTCCGCAAATCGTCAATTTTACAACGATTATCGTTCCGTGGGCGTTCCGCTGCCCTGCGTAGAGGTAAAAATCGATGACCCGAATCCGGAAGGCGAGGGCGAAATTGTGGTAAAGGGCGACATCGTCATGATGGGCTACTACAAGAATGAGGAAGCCACGAAGGAAGTGCTGACAGAGGACGGATGGTTTGCCACCGGAGACTACGGCAAGATGGTGGGCGACCGGCTGTATATTACCGGAAGAAAGAAGAATCTGATTGTTCTGAAAAACGGCAAGAACGTTTATCCGGAGGAGATCGAAGACTATATCTCCGGCATCGAAGGCGTGGAGGAACTGATCGTATACTCCAATATCGACGAAAACGGAGACGAGGTAAGCCTTTGTGCAGAGGTTTATCCTGCGGCGGATTTTGCGGCAGGAAAAACGGAGGAAGAGCTGCAGAAGTACTTTAAGACCGCTTTCAATGAGGCCTGCAAGCCGCTGCCGTCATATAAGAACGTTTCCACCATTGTGATCCGGAAGGAAGAATTCCCCCATACCACTTCCAAAAAGATCAAGCGTCAGGAAGTTTTAAAGAACAGAAGATAAAGCGAAACGAAAAAGGGACCGGATTATTCCGGTCCCTTTGATGCGCTGCAGATAAAGCGGAAAAGAAAAATCCCGAAGCGATGCTTCGTGATTTTTATTGGTGCGGTATAGTGGACTTGAACCACCACGGAGTTATCCATACGGCCCTCAACCGTACGCGTCTGCCAATTCCGCCAATACCGCGTGACAACAGTGATATATTAGCACCGAGCCATTTGTTTGTAAAGTGTTTTTTTTAACTTTTCGTAAGAATTTTCACCAATCCGAAGACTGTCAGCAGCAGGGGATAAATGCTGTAATATGTAATCTTCAGTCCCAGGGAATTCGGACCTCTTTTATCATTGTAAAGCCAGGTCAGGAACAGGGCAAAGATGGCAAAGACGGCAATCGGAATACTGTACTGCAGGTTTCCGATGAACAACACGATAACGGTTTCGGTGGTTACCGTGTAAGCATAAAAAGCCATCAGGGAAATCTGGTAGAGCTTCGGATAGCTCAGATCCAGTGAAGTGTAGAACAGCATGGCAATGAGAATGCCGTACTGACTGAATTCACAGTGGAGGAAGTTTGCCAGATTCATGCCGCCGATGGAAAGGCACACCACGGCAGCAATGCTTACAATCAGATTGTTCAGCCGGTCTTTCAGAATGCTGCAGAGAAGCATAATAAAGAAACTGATGAACAGCGTAAGCATAATGCTCTGTTTTTTTGTATTCCATACGGTACCGAAATGGAAAAAGTCGTAGCAGACTTCGGAGAGGGCGGTGAACACCAGCATTCTGCTCAGATACTTCTTCTTGTTGCTGGAATGCCGGATTCCCTGTGCCAGCAAAAAGGCGAAAAGGGTGTAGGAAAACCATCTGGCACAGTCCGCAATGCCCTGGTTGGTGACACCTTCCAGTCCGGATTCCGAAAGAATGGACCAGAACATGGAAAGGCAGGCGATAATTCTTATAACAAAGGAACTGATTCCTCTTTTTTCTTCTGTAATTTGTGTACTCATATCCTTATAATTTTAAACTCTCGAAGTAAAAATAACAAGTTAATTAAATGTTTGCATTTTTGTAATAATTATTATAGAATATACAAAAATTCTGCAATCAATGAGGTGAATTGTATGGACGGAAAAAATGTAATGGAAAAGCGCTACGGCAAATTCACGGCCATGTCCATGGTGGTGGGTATTGTCATCGGCTCCGGTGTGTTTTTTAAAGCGGTAAAGGTGCTCAGCCTTACAAGTCGGAGG
>JAZUDB010000132.1:0-17560 GCA_045639385.1 Anaerovoracaceae bacterium
GCGCTGGTATCTGGCAATCGGAAGCAGCACGGAAAGAATTCGCGCCTATCGTATGTGGGAGCTCATCAACTCCGATACAGCCAACATTATGATCGAGCCGGATTATATCTGGGAAAAGCTTTCCGGACCGGCAAGCATCTCCTTCGTAGATGACAGCACTGTGGTTACCGGAACGCAGGTAGACAGCGGAAACGGCTATCACAACTGGGCAGACATCTCGGCAAACGGTGGAACAAGCATCTTCGCAGTTCGTTATAATGCCATCGATTTGGATACATCAAACAATCCAACACACGCAGGCTTCTACCCTGCCACAAACCCCGACCGCGTTGCCTTTGTAGTAATTGCCGATGAGCTCGGTTCTGCTGCAGCCAATGTTCCGTTTAACGGAGACTTCGAGGCAAACTCCCGTCCCGATGGCTGGGACTACATCTACGATACCTGGTATTACCTTAAGGACAATGCCACTCCGGAATTAAGCTTTACAGCTTCCGGTGCAGCAAAGGTAGAATATGCCTTCGGTCTTACCGATGGTGAAACCATGCAGAGCAGCGTTTCCGAATTTACGGAAATTACAGCCGCAAACGGCAGCTACATTGTTCCTCTGAACGTAATGAACAATGCCGCAAACAACTACGGCGGAACAGTTATTATCCGCATGACAGACGCAGCCGGAAAATACAGCTATCAGCTGGTAAAGGTTTCCGGTATTAGCGTAACAATCAATAATAAAACTGTTTCCGGCGAAACAGCTATGCCCGGAAACACAGTGGAAATCAGCTTTGACGGACTCTATCGTTCCGTAAACAAGATTTCCGGTATCTTTAACCCCACCACCTTCTATCTGCGCTATACAGCAGAAGGAACAGAAATCAACGGTAAACTGGGACAGTACATGCAGATGGATAAGTCTACCATCGAAATTACAATCCCGAAGGATATCGCTTTCGAGGAAGGCTCGAGCGAGACAAGCTACACAATTACCAACGGTTATGTATACGGTTCCATGTATTCCGCAGCCAACCCCTTCGGTGCAATGTATATGATGACCGATACCGGCGTGGGAACCAACTTCAACGCAGTTACGGTTTCCTTCGCCTTCCAGAATCTGTGTGACATTACCATTCCGGTAGAAAAAATGCCGACAACAGAAGTAAGCCTGAAGGTGGAAGGACCGGAAAGCTTTACAGCAGTCGTAAAGGATGCCGACGGCACAGAAATGATTGCAGAAAACGGAATCTACATCCTTGGCTACGGCAGCTTCAGCTACACAATCGAAGCTGAAGGCTACATCAAAGAAACTGGTAGATTTACTGTAGGCAGCGCTGATAACGGAGCAAAGACCGTAAACATTACCATGAGAAAAGCCGATGCGGCCACTTGGGACGGAACAACAAAGACTGCTGTAACACCCAACGAAGAAGGCGTTTACGAAATTCGCACCGGCGCAGAACTGGCATGGTTCGCAGATCAGGTAAATTCCGGCGAAGGCGCAAGCTACAGCGTGGTTCTTATGAACGACATTTCTCTGAACTGGAATCTGTGGACTCCGATCGGCAATTCTTCCAGCATTTCCTTTAAGGGAAGCTTCGACGGAAACGGCCACAGCATTACCGATTTATACTGCAGCGGTGCAGGCTATCAGGGTCTGTTCGGCGCAGTCGGTGCAGGCGGAACGCTCAAAAACTTTGCGGTTTACGGACAGGTCAACTCCACAAAGACCATTGCCGCAGGTGTATGTGCATTTACCAACGGAGCTGCCACTTTTGACGGTATTGCAAACTTTGCAGACGTTAATATTACCGGCGTCGGCGCATCCGCAAATGCATATGCCGGTGGTATTGTTGCTCAGGGCGTAAAGACCACAACCATTCAGAACTGCTACAACGCAGGAAACATCACCACCTCCGGTAAGGGTGCAGGCGGCATCTGCTACGGAGGAACAGCCACTGCGCAAAAAGTAGTCGTATACAATTGCTATAACGTTGGACAGGTTAAAACCGGCTCCACTACACTTACCTCCACAGGTTCCCTGACAGGAAACACAGCAACCGCTACAAACTGCTACTACCTGGCAGGTACAAGCAACGGCACCGCCTCCAACGGTACCGCAAAGACAGCCGCAGAAATTGCAAGTGCTGAATTTGCAGCTCTTCTCGGAGATGCCTTTGTCTACGTAGAAGGCAACGGATATCCTCTCCTTGCCTGGCAGGTACCTGTAGCACCGGAAATTGTTTACGGTGACGTAAACGGAGACGGCGTCATTGATTCTCAGGACGCAACGCTGGTCTATGCTTTCGCAAGCGGAAAACTCACCTTGGATGAACTCCAGATCGCCGCAGCAGATGTCAATCGCGACGGCGTTGTGGATTCTCAGGATGCAACTTTAATCTATGCTTTTGCAAACGGTAAGATTACATCCTTTAACTAAATGTCATTATAGAAAGGAAAAATCTAAATGAAAAAAAGATTAACCGCCCTTCTGCTGGTGCTGGTTCTGGTCATGAGCGCCTGCTCATCCATCTTTGCAACCGCAAAGCTCAGCGCCGACAAAACTGCCATCAAGGCAGGTGAGCAGGTTGTGGTCACGCTGACAAACGAAACCGAACTGTCGGGCATCACCAACCTGGACTACTCCATCTTCTTCGACGACACCCTTTTTGAGCTTACAGGCTCCTCCAAAAAGGGCTGTGTGAAGGGAATGCCCGTAGATGAAGAAGAAGACCCCATCTCCTTCCAGATCAGCAACAAGCTGACAAGAAACGGTAAAGCCTGCTATGCAGTCAACCTGGTAGACTCCACCTCCGAAGGACTGACCATTGCAGCAGGACCGATCTACAACCTCACCTTTACCGCAAAGACCGACATCACCGAAGGCCAGAACGCAGATTTTATCCTCGAGCTTTACAGCGTTATGGATACCACCTTTGCCTATGGTGATAATGTTGACCCGGCTCTGAAGGAACTGGTAAAAGTCACCGAACCCAAGGTTTCTATTTCTGTTACCCCGGAATCTTCTTACGAAGGCTACGCAGTATCCATCGCAGAAGACCAGAATAAGGTTGTAGGCGAAACCGCAATCGTAACCATTACCATCGACAGCGAAGAAGAAAAGACCTTCAATGCGGTAGATATGACCTTCTCTTATGACGCAGAAAAGCTGACTCTGGCAGAAACCACCATGGAAGGATTTACAGTAAAGGCTGCAAACGGAACCGTCCGCATTCAGGGCTACGGCGAAGACCGCACCATCGGACAGACCCTCTCCCTCAGCTTTACCGCAACCGATGCAGGCGATGCAAAGGTTGAAATCAAGTCCGCAAAGGTTGACAAGTCTGCACACGCAATTGCAAACGATGCACCCGAAGCAAAGCTCCTGAACGACAGTGTTACCATCCACATCGGCGGATACCCCGTAACCCTGAGCGATGACTTTACCGGTGCCGATACGGCAGCTCCCGGCGAAGACTACACCTTTACCGCAAACGATCCGAACTACGACTACACCATCATTGCCACCATGGGCGGCGAAGACGTAGAAGTAATCGACAACGGCGACGGATCCTACACCATCATCGGTGTTTCCGGCGAACTGATTATTACTGATACCAAGACCCCAAAGTCCTTTGACGTAACCGTACAGGGCGACGATGCAGACAAGGTAGAAGCAGGAAGCACTGCAACCTATCTGACCGATTTCAGCTTTACCCTTCCCGAAGGTCTGGAAGCAACCGATACCGTTGACGGATACAGCTACACCGTAAGCGTTACCATCGGCGGACAGGAATTCACTGGCTACACCGCAGACGGCAGAACCTACACCATCCCCGGCGCATCCATCACCGGACCCATTGTGATTACCGTTACAAAGAACGTAATCGAAGCAGGTTATGTTTCCGTAGAAATTAACGGCGAAGACGCAACCGGCGAAGACAAGGCAGCAAAGAACGAAGACTATACCTTCAGTGTAGACAAAAAAGAAGGATACGACTATGTAATCTCCGCAACCATGAACGGAGAAACCGTAGAAGTGATTGACAACGGCGACGGAACCTTCACCATCAAGAACGTTACCGGCCCCATCGTAATTAACGTAACCAAGACCGCACAGAACAGCGTAGAAGTTTACGAATACGTAAAGTTAGACGGAAAGACCATGTATCTGGTTACCGTAACCGGTACTGTGGAAAGCGGAAAGAACTATGCTTACGACGGAAATGCAATGTTCATTTCTCAGAAGTACAACGAAGGAAAGGACACCTTCTGCTATCTGGTAATTTCCGAAAAGACTCTGGAAGAAGTTAAGACAGAAGCAGCCGGCAAGGTTGCCCTGATGTCCGTAAGCGCAGAAACCATCAGCTATGACGGTGATGTGAACGGAACCGCAGTTGTGGATATCAACGACGCACAGCTGACATACGATATGTACAACGCAAAGTATGACAACTTTACCAGTGTATCCATGATTAAGTTCCTGCGTGCAGATATGAATGCAAGCAAGAACCTGAACACCGAAGATGCAGTAGCAATTGTTGCTCTCATCCAGTAAGTTCACGAAAGAATACTGCCATACCCTCCCCTGTTTTCGGGGGAGGGTTTATGGCCCTTCAGAAATCCACAGGTATTGTCTAAAAAAAAGACAACAGCTGTGGATTCCTGAAAGGAGAATATAAATGAAAAGAATTTTCAGTATTGTTTTGGTCATTTGCATGGTCCTGATTCCGCTATGCACTGCCGGTATTTTTGCGACGGATACGTCCCGCACCTACGACTTTGACTTAACTATAAACGGAAGTCACGAAGTTCAGGCAAAAACCGGAGACATTCTTACCGTCTCTCTCACCCTGCGCCGCACCGACACCAGCGAAGCTGCGAACATCTACGGCATGCAGGATGAAATATGCTACGATCCCGCATTTTTTGAAATTGTGGAAGGAAGCAGTCTTGTTCTGACGGATGTGCAGACCACCGATCTTCGCCTGATGGGCGGCAATCACGCCTTTTACATGAACTACGTTTCCTTCCAGGGAGGAAGCAAGTGGAATTCTACGGTTTTGGTGGGAAGCTTTCAGGTTCGGGTCATCGGAGAAAATGGTTCCTCCTTCTTAAAGAACGAAAACTGCTCGGTTTCCGTAGAGAACGGGTCAGAGAGCTTTCAGACCTCGGTACAGAATGTAAAAGTTACGATTTCCGGAGAATGCACCGTCCGCTTCGATCCGATGAACGGTGAGGAAGTCTTTTCCGTAAACGTTCCCATGGGAAGTAAGCTGGAAGAACCGAAATCACCCGCCAAGGAAGGCTACAGCTTTACCGGATGGTACAAAGACACCCAGCAAAAGGATGCCTGGAACTTTAAGAAAGATACCGTTGACAGCAACATTACCCTGTACGCAGGCTGGAAAGAAGCCGGAAACATCGAAGAAACCAAAGGAAACTGGATTTGGGGCATTGCAGCCGCAGTTGGCGCCGCCCTTCTGATTCTGCTCTTCCTGCTTACCGGTAAAAAGAAGGTTTCCTTCGAAACCGAGGGCGGTACTCCCATGCGTTCGGTTCGGGTACGCAAAGGAGATCTTCTCCCGATGCAGCCCATTCCGCAGAAAGCAGGTGCAGAGTTTACAGGATGGTATCGCGATCAAGAACACCTGCATCGCTGGGTCTTCGAAAACGATAAGGTTACGGAAAATATGACACTGTACGCCGGTTGGAGATAAAACATGAAGAAAAAACTAACATCTCTACTGAGTATTATGCTGGCGGTGGCATTATTGCTGGGCTGCGGATTTACGGTCCTGCGGATTCAGCGTATTCCTCCGGACAACCCCATCACCGACACAGACAGTACTTTAAGATCCGCTGTTTGGAACAGCAGCGGGTCTTTGGGCACAGAGCAGGAAAACGAAAAGCGTCCGGATTCGGAGGATACCCTTCCCGAACCTCCAAAGAAAGAACCTGAAAAACAGGAAAGCTCGGAGAAGGAAGACATCCCCGACCCTGACGAAAAACAGGAAAGCTCGAAGAAGGAAGACATCCCCGACCCTGACGAAAAACAGCCCGGAAAAGACGACGGGAAGAATCCCGGAGACTCTTCCGAAGAAGGCGGCGAAGGCGGAAATGCCGGAGATAACGAAGGAAACGAAGAACCCACAGAGCCGGTCATCGCCACGAATCTGGGCAAGTTTGCAGTAGTTACTCAGGATCAGCTCCCGGACGGTCTGCTCTGCTTTTTCGCCTACGGTACCGGAGGAGAAAACCTCTCGGTGCGGGTCAATGTAAAACCGAAAAACAGTATTAGCACCGGCACATGGCTGGATGCGGAAAACGGACAGAATTTTTCCTGGCAGCTGGAGTTGGGAGTTACCTACAGCTTTACGCTGTACCTTTACCAGGGGGAAGAACGCATCAGTTATGCGGTTTTTAATGTCACATGGCAGGCCAAGCTCGCCGACGAGAATAATCCCATTGTCGGCCCGGAGCCCCTGGTCATAAAAACCAATATTGACGATTACGGAAGTGAAATTAAAGACGAAAACCTGCCCCTGATTGTAACCGTTTATCAAAACGAAAAGATGGAGAAAATCGTTACCGCGGACAAAATTCGGGTAACGCTCAACGGAGAAACGGTGCAAAAGCACGGCGGCGACAGCAGTCCGGAATACGATCTGCATTTTGAACGTCCCAATGTGGGCGATGAAAAGGTTTATAAAATCGAAATTGTGGCCTGGTACGGAATCAATTCGACCTACTGGTCCAAAACTCTGGTATATCACGCCACCGCTGAGGGCGACATCACCGGAACCGTGAAGATTGTGCTGGATGCCACCACCGTAGGCTGCGGAATTTTAGACAGCGAAACCTACGATATTGTACAGGGAGATACCGCTGCGGATGTGGTACTGCGCTTCCTGGAGGAATACGGCTACGAAAGCACCTATGACGGTTCTTCCAAGAATGCCTTCTATTTAAGACGCATCAGCCGTTGGGATATGTGTTCCGATGCCGAAATCGACGAGCATCTGTGGGAGATGATTCTGCGGGACGGCATCAACTTAAACAGCAATACGCACAGCAGAGACAGCCTGGGCGAATATGATTACACCATGGGTTCCGGATGGATGTATGCCGTGAACGGCAGCTATCCCGGACGCGCCATGTCCAACTATTATCTGAAGGACGGAGACACCCTTTATCTGCGCTTTACTCTCGCCTACGGAAAAGATATCGGCGGATACAGTGCCACCGGCGGCGGATACGGCAGCCTGAGCGGATACTGCGGTACCTGGATCGGCGGAAAGTATACCCCCCAGGAGCACAAATTCGTGGAAGTGGACAGAAAAGAGCCCACCGAAGACGAAGACGGGTACATTGACGAACGCTGCAGCAGATGCGGCGAAGAAAAACACACCGTACTGCCTGCCTTAGGACCGGGAGACGAAGATCTTCCCCCCGGAGGACCCGGAGATGACGATCTTCCGCCCGGAGGACCCGGAGATGACGATGAAATTCCCCCCGAAGGTTTCCGAAGAAAATGGAGAAGACTATGAACAAACATGCAAAAGCCCAAAGCTTCCTCAGCCTGCTGCTTTGCGCCCTTCTGCTTTGCGGCTGCGGAACAAGCCGGCAGCCTTCTTACGCGGAGGATTTAAACAAGGCCTGGACCACGCATCTGGGAGTTCCGGCCGGCGAGCTGCTCCGCCAAACGGACTGGATTTCTGCAGGAAGCTCCGTCAGCGACTGGATTGCGATGGGATTTTCCCTGGGGAACGTAAGCGAAGACTATGAAGGCTATCTGCAGCAGCTGCAGGCCTATGTGGAAGATTGCTATGAAAAGCAAGGCGGCCTGGATTCTGTAAAGGCTACGGAATATCACCGCATTGCGTTAACCGTTCTGGCCCTTGGCGCAGACCCCACCCGATTCGGAAAAGACGGCAGCGGAAACACCATCAATTTAATTGCCGACGGTACCTATGCATTTTCCGGAGAACTTGGAAAACAAGGCTTAAACGGCTGGATTTGGGCCCTGATTACCCTGGATGCCGGTGCCTATGAGATCCCAGGCAATACCAAATATACCAGAGAAGACATCCTGGAACAGATTCTTTCCGCCCAGGAAGAAAGCGGCGGCTTCGGATTAAGCAAAGGACGAGCCGATGTGGATATCACAGCCATGGCCCTGCAAGCGCTGGCACCTTACCGCGAAAGCTGCGACACGCAGATTCAAAAGGCCCTCTCCTATTTGGAGTCGGTCATGACAGAGGACTGCAACTTTCAGTCCTACGGCGCAAAGAATGCGGAATCGCTTGCGCAGGTAATTATTGCACTGTGTGCCCTGCAGATTGACCCTGCCAAGGACCCGCGATTTTGCAAAAATGGTCATACCCTGATGCAATCGCTGGAAGCATTTCGTCTCAGCGACGGAACCTATACCCACACCCTGGACGATCCCTACAGCGATATGATGGCCAGCGAACAAGTTCTTTTGGCGCAGCTGGCTTACAATCGTCTGCAGGACGGCGACGGAAGACTGTACAACTTTACAAAGAAATAGAAAAACGAGGATATATCATGCAAAATCTGACAAATGAAATACAAGCGGAAGTAAACCGGGTGGTTTTAGGAAAGGAAGAAGTGGTTCGCAAGGTCCTGATGGCCATTCTGGCTCGAGGGCATGTGCTTTTGGAAGACGTTCCCGGCGTAGGAAAAACCACCATGGCCATGGCCTTTGCCCGGGTGCTGGGCTTGGATACCCGCAGAGTGCAGTTTACATCCGACACCCTGCCCTCGGATATTATCGGCTTTTCCGTTTACGACAGCCACAGCGGCAAGCTGCAGTATCAGAACGGTGCCGTAATGACCAACCTGCTTCTTGCGGACGAAATTAACCGAACCTCAAGCAAAACCCAGTCCGCACTGCTGGAAGCCATGGAGGAACGCCAGGTAACCGTGGACGGCGAAACCCGCCCCCTGCCGCGGCCCTTTGTGGTTTTAGCAACCCAGAACCCCATGGGCTCGGCGGGAACACAAATGCTGCCCTCTTCACAGCTGGACCGTTTCCTGGTGCAGCTGCACATGGGATATCCGGATATCTACAGCCAGATGCTTCTGATGAAGGATCGCCATCACGAAAATCCGCTGGATTACTGCAAGAAAATTACCGATGCCCAGACCCTGGAAAAACTCTGCGACGAAGCCATGAATACCTTTGTGGCGGACAGCGTGTATACCTATATTGCGGAATTGTCCGAAGCCACCCGAAAGCACGCCGATGTTTCGCTGGGCTTAAGCCCCCGAGGCGCCCTGGCCCTCTGCCGGGCCGCAAAAGCAAATGCTTATTTGAACGGCTGTGATTACGTAACGCCCGAAGATGTGGCCAGCGTGCTTTGTGATGTAGCCGGTCACCGCCTTGTTCTGAATGCAAAGGCCAGAATGCATGAGCACACGGAACAGCAGATATTACAGGAGATTCTGCAGCAGGTAAAGAGACCGGATGTAAACGAAATGAGAATCAAATGAGCGGAAGTATCATTGTACATGCCCTGCTGTGGCTGCTCTGCGCGGCAGCAGGCGCTATAAGCTGGATCTTTTCCAAAAGCCTTTGGGCCGCAGCCGTTTTCTTTTTTCTGCTGCTTCTGCCCCCGGTCAATGTACTCTGGAATCTGCTGCAACGGCGCCGTGTACAAATTCACCTGGAAGTGCCTCAAAGCGCGGAAAAAAATCAGGAGCTGACAGGAATTGTGCAGATCAGCTCCGGAAATCTGGCTCCAATTGGCAAGGTCTGGATTACCCTGTCGGTACAAAACAATCTGACCGGCGAATGCGCAAAACTGACCCTTTCCGCAGTCCCCAATACGGATACCGCATTTTCGCTGCAAACACAGCACTGCGGAAGACTGCACCTCAGCGCTGAGCGTCTGCGCTTAATGGATCTGTTCGGTTTTTTACCGGTTCGCTGCAAAGCCGGCGCCCAGGCCCATCTGACCGTTATGCCGGAAAGTTTTCCGCTGGAGATTTCCGCCATTCAGCAGATGGCCCATACTCAGGACAGTGAAAATTACCGCAGCGACTGCAAAGGAGACGATATGACCGAAACCTTCCAGCTGCGGGAATACGTGCCGGGAGATAATCTGCACGGCATTCACTGGAAATTGTCTTCCAAAATCGGCAAGCTGGTTTATAAAGAACCCGCCATGCCGGAGGACCACTCCCTGTTGCTTTGCTGGGACCAGGCGGAAGGAAGCCCGGAGGTTTATGATGCATTGGCGGAATCCGTGTTTTCCGTGGGTCAGGCCCTTTGCGAAGCCGGAAAAAGCTTTACTCTGGGTTGGATGGAGGAGTGCGAATTCTGCACTGCAGAAATTGACGGCATCGATGAGCTGGCAAAGCATCTTCCCGCCCTTTTAAAAGGCAGCGGACGCAATCAGCCGCTTCCGGATTTATCTGACTTCGGCTGCATTCTGCTGTTTACCGGAAGCATTCCGCAAAATAATAATGCTTCCGCCCATATATTCTATTGCGGAAATCAAACCCTTTCCGGCGCAACGTCCTTTACCGCAAAGACGTACCGGGAGATATTACAAAGATTGGATGTGGGCTATGAAAACTGACAATCAAATCCAACTGCACCGGAAACAAAACGAATCGCAGAACCAAAAGAACGAGGAATCCATCTGCGGCATTCTTCCGCTTTTGGTTTTTCTGGGAGGCTTGTGCCTGCTGCTGCGCAGCGCCCTTCCCTCTGCCAATGTTTCCTGGTGGATGCTTTTTGCCGTCAGCGCCATCTTCGGGGTGGTTTCGCTGCTGCTCTACAGCGGCCGGCTGAAATCCTGGATTCTTCCCGCCGGATGCGTGCTGCTGATGCTTTTCTGCCTCTTAACCCGGCATTCCCTGACGGAGGCTGCGGGCAATATCATGCACGACTTAACAGATGCTTTAAGTCACATCAACGGCAGAATTTATTTAGACTATACAGCTTCCCAAACCGCTCTGGCGGCCCTGCTTCCCCTGCTTCTTTTCTGCACCCTGTTATGCGGAAGATCCATTGCTTCGGGAAAAATTTGGGCCGTGCTTCCCGTAATTCTTGCTACCGGCGCAGGCGGAATCTGCGGCATCCTTCCCATGGGCATCGGCTGGCTGCTCTTTACCGCCGGAATCGTTCTGGTTTTAGGGGGATGTCTTACCAAACAGGTATTTTCCCGTATGATCACCGTACTTCTCTGCACCGCACTGGCCCTGGGCATCAGTGCACTGCTCCTGGATTGGGATTCCGACGCCTGGCAGGGAAAGCTGCGGTCCGCATTGCACGCGGCGCAGTACGAAAGAAGCGAAACCTCTATGCCCGAAGGTCAATTAGACCGGCTGGGACCTTTTGAAAAAAACAATACGCCGGCCCTCTCCGTAACCATGGAGTCTCCTCAAAAACTTTACCTGCGGGGAAGTGTTTATGACACCTACACCGGAAGAAGATGGGAAGCCCTTTCCGCTCAAATCCGAGGTGAAGAAAGCGATCTCTTTTACTGGCTGCACGAAAGCAGCTTCTTCGGTCAAAGCCAGATTGCTTATGCTGCTTCGCTGACCGGGGAAACGACTGCCGCAGCACTGCATATCGAGGTTCTGGGCGCCTGCCGGGGGCATGCCTATCTGCTCTACGGCTTGGCAAGCAACGACCTTTTGGATGCCGCAGTCATCGGAGACGCACAAACCAAAAACACAGGTTCGGATTACCTCTATCTGCCCGGCAGTCTGCCCACCTGGTACGCCTTGCAGCATACCCTCAGTGCCAGACAAAACGAAGCGGAAATTAACGATTATTTAGACCTGGAACGGGCTTACGCCGATTATATTTATCGAGCGGATTTACAGATTACGGAAGAAAGCCGCGCCGTCATTCAAAGACAGCTGGGCAATCTGGAAGACAGTTACACCCTTTCGGAAATTCAAACCATTATCCGCAGCTACCTTACGGAAAGGCTGCGCTACGATGAAAGCACGGTCACAAACCTAAACGGCGGAGACTTTTTACATGCGACCCTGGAAACCGGGGATTCCGGCTACAGTGTGCACTACGCAACCACCGCCGTACTGATGCTGCGATATTTCGGCGTTCCGGCCAGATATGTGGAGGGCTATTACCTCTCTGCGGCGGATGCGGAGAAACTGACATCCGGAGAAGAAATCATTCTGACCGGCCAAAACGCCCACGCCTGGGCGGAATACTATCTGGAAGGCGTCGGTTTTGTACCCTTTGAAGTTACCCCGGGCTATATCGATCCGGAGGATCTTCATGCCGGCGGAATCGACAGCAGCGCCCTGGGCACAAGCTATTCATCCGAAAAGCTCAGCTATGCGGTATCGGAAAACCCTGAACCGGAGGGCGGGCAACAGGGACTGCATCATTTTAAGTCCGAGCACTTATCCTACCTGCTGCTTCTGCCGCCCCTTCTGTTTGCAGCCTGGGTTTGCAGAAAGCGCATCCTGCTGGCATCTATGCTGCGGTCCTTCCGCAAGGAAGAAAACCGTCAGGCCGTAAAGGATTGGTACGGATACGCTATGCTCTTGCAGAAATACTGCCCTATTTCTTTGCAGGACGATGCACAGGCAGAGCTGCTGAACCGAGAAGCGCAGTTCAGCAACCACTGCATTGACGGGCAGCAAAGAAAACAAATGGAGACATATGCACAAGATACCGTAAAAGCCGTAAAAGACGCGGGCAGCTTTCTGCAGAAACTGCAGTGGCGGTGGATTAACGGCATACTGTGAGGAGGATATCAATGAGAAAAGAGAAAAAACTACTAAGCTTGCTGCTTTGCATCGGGTTGATTCTATCCGGAGTCAACCTGTCCTTTGCGGCGAGCGGCACATTCACCCTGGCTGCGGCCAAAGGAGGACAGGTTCTGATCGAACCGGTTCAAATCCCGTATAAGGCAGGACAAAGCATTGCGGAAGCCCTCGCCCAAAGCGGATACCGCTTTAACGGCTTGGAAAACGGATATATTACCGAGATCGAAGGAGAAGTCGGCAATTTTGTTCGCTTCTACGATAACGGCGGATACAATCTGGACGCGGCCGCATCCGAAATCAGCGCACTGGTATTTACCGAAAGCGACAACTATTCCGAGGCCCTGGTGTCTTTGGTAAAGAACATGTCGGCCTACCGGATGTGCACAAACAATGTACAAAACTATGCTCCGGCAAAGGAGGCCTATGAAATTGCAAAAACCAACTTCGGTACCGCAGATGAAGCAGGTGCACTGCAGCTGAACCAAGCCCTGAACCAGGCAATGCAAGACTACGAAGCCATACTCAACGGAAAAAAGTATTCCGTAAACTTTTCTGCAATGCAAGACGGAACACTGCTTTCCGCACCGGAAATCACCTTAACCGACAGCTACGGAAATGTCAGCACCGCTGCCGTTTCTCAAATATCCGTCATCGCGGGAATCTATCAGTTCTCCGTTTCCGACGGCAAAAACAACCGCACAGAGGGAACTCTTTCCGTTACGGAAAACACCGCAGTGTCTGTGCAGCTGCCCTGCGGACAGTGGTTTGGCGATGTACAGCTTCTGAACGCGGAAAAGGAACCCTATCCTTACACCCAAAATCAGACCGGGTTTAACGCATCCTACCAAATTCCGGATACCGTCGGAACCTCCGGCCTTTACCTCTTTGCCGAAATCGGCGATGTACCGGATCCGAATACCACCCGTCTGCGCACCATTTATACCAGCGTGCTCAACGGCGTCAGCTATGCCACCGCCAACGACAGAAGCTGGAACAGCTACAATACAAAGCTGTCAAACCTGCTGCAGCCCGGAATGGAAGGCCGAAACTTCTGCCTGGAAGCCCAGTATCCGGCAGAAGACGGAACCACACAGATTCAATCCTTTGAAATACAGATTCGGCGGGTGCCCACCCTGCGTTCTCTAACGGTAATCGCAGAGGGAACCGAGCTCCCCATTGAATTTTCCCCGGAAACCTTAAGCTATCAGATTCCCACGGTTTCCGACAGCGTGATTGTGTCGGCCGAAGCATTTGCAGAGGATTACACCATCAGCGGCACTGGCACAATATCCATTCAGACCAATTCCGGCTGTACCGTTACGGTAACAGCGGATGGTGCAAGCCGAAGCTACCAGCTGCATTTTATCAAAAAAGAGGCTGTAGAGGTGACACTGAAGCCCTCCTCCGGTGTCACTGCTTCGGTTTATAACGAAGCAGGTGCACAGATTGCACCGGTAAACGGGGTTTACAAACTGATCCCCAACGAAAAATACACTTATATCGCAGAAAAAGACGGGTTGTACTTTACAACGGCAAGCTTTACCGCATCTGCCGGACTTACGGTTTCGGCGGCAACCCCCGATGCCACCGATGCTCTGAGAGAGGCCGCATTTTTCAGCAACAGCGCCGCCACTAAGCCCTATTCCGTTACGAAAAACAATCACAGCCTCAGCTGCCTTGTTCCGGACGCCAACAGCACCGTATACGCCCAGGCAACGCCCATCAGCGGATACAGCGTCCAGGCAAGATATACCACCCAGACAATCAACGCCAACACCCACGGGATGACCAACAAAAAAGACATCACCCGAACGGTGGGCGCAAGCAGTTCTACCGTTTTAAACTATTGCCTGGCAAACGGCGGCTTCAGCAATACGGTCACCCTGTATGTTTCAAAAAACAGCAGCGGTGTTACCTATTACCAGGAATACACGGTATTATTCTACCGGAGCCTGCATTTAAAGAGTCTGCAGCTGTCCGACAGCAACGGAACGCTGACCCTGGCAGATAATGCCGGAGGAAGTTCTTTTGACCGGGACAAAACCGCATATACAGTTTCCGTCGACCGGGGAGAAGAAAGCCTGCAGCTTTCGGCAAGCTTTATCAACGAACAGAATACAACGCCGGTATGCGGACACTACTATGCCTACATCAATCAAACCCGCTATGATAGCCTAGAGAACCTGGTTCTTCCGCTGAATCCGGAAGAAAGTCCGGAAGAGCTTTCTGTTCTTGTGTGCCACGAGGACGATTGCGCAATACAAACCACCTATACCATTACCGTAGAAAAGACCGATCCGGTGGAAGTCCGCTTCCGCACCAATCCTTCCGACGCCAGCATTTTTATTGTAAATGACCAGAACGGCAGAAGAGTAGCCTCTTCCGACGGCGTTTTCCTGCTGGTACCGGGTGCCTCCTACACCTATACCATTACAAAAACCGGCTATGTGGGTCAGCAGGTCTGCGGATACCGCGCGCCCGCCGAAAATGCGGAAATCAGCGTGCTTTTGCAGAAAGCGGAGGATAATACCGCATTAAAGGATCTGGACGCAGAATGGCCCTCTTTCCGGGCTGACGATTACAATAACGGTGTGGTAGATGCCGCAGCCCCCGCTTCTTCGGAAGATGCGGTTTTAAGCTGGGCAACCAAGCTGGGCGACGGATATTCCTCCGATGCCTGCGGCTGTCCGATTATTGTCAACGGCTATCTTTACACCTATGCGAAAAATCAGATTTATAAAGTAGATACTGTTTCCGGAGAGATTCTTGCCACGGGCCAAATGGATCACTCCTCCAGCTTTGCCATCAACTCGCCAACCTATGCCGAAGGCATGATCTTTGTGGGCCTGGCCGACGGAACCGTGCAGGCCTTTAATGCGGACACCCTGGAGTCTCTTTGGATTTATCGCGATGCTCTGAAGGGTCAGCCCAACTGCCCCATCGTCTATCGCAACGGCTATATTTACACCGGCTTCTGGCTGGGAGAAACCACCGAAGCAAACTATGTGTGTCTGAGCGTCACCGACGAAAACCCCGGCAGCAGCTGCGAAGCAAAGCTGGCCACCTGGACCTATACCTACAAGGGCGGATTCTATTGGTCCGGTGCCTATGTTTCCGACAACTATCTGGTTCTGGGGACAGACGACGGCGAAAGCGGTTACACCACCGGACACGCCAGCATTCTTTCGCTGGACCCGCTGAGCGGCGAGCTTTTGGATCAGCAGACCCTGCGCCAGATCGGCGACATCCGCTGCAGCATCACCTTTGTTCCCGACAGCAAAGCTTCTTTGCGCGGAACGTGCTATTTTACCACCAAGGGCGGCTATTTCTACGAGATTATCATCAACGAAAACGGCAAATTTGCAGAAAACAGCCTGCGCAGCCTGCCGCTGTACAACTACAGCAGCGATGCCTCCAATCCGCCCATGAGCACCTGCACGCCAACCATTTATAATGGCAGAGCCTATATCGGCGTTTCCGGAACCGCACAATTCGGCGCCTATTCCGGTCATAATATTACGGTCATCGACATCCCCTCCTGGAGTATTGCTTACACCGTACGGACCCACGGATATCCCCAAACCAGCGGTCTTTTAACCACTGCGTACGAAGAAGAAACCGGCTATGTAAATGTCTATTTCTTCGACAACTACACCCCCGGAGAACTGCGTATGCTCCGCGACAAGCCAGGCATGACCAAACCGGAAGTCACCCAGACGGAAAGCTATACCGATAAAGGTACTACCGTAACTTATCAGACGGCACCGGTTCTCTTTACCCCATACGGCGATCAGGCCCAATATGCCATCTGCAGCCCGATTGTAGACGAGTACGGAACCATTTACTTTAAGAACGATTCCGCCTATCTGATGGCCTTAACAAGCCGCATCACCGAGCTCGAAATTACAAAGAACCCGGATAAGATGACCTATGTCG
This sequence comes from Anaerovoracaceae bacterium, assembly GCA_045639385.1. Lineage (GTDB taxonomy): Bacteria > Bacillota > Clostridia > Peptostreptococcales > Anaerovoracaceae > RUG13409. The sequence goes on from JAZUDB010000132.1 coordinate 16,711, forward strand.
CGGGAGAAAGCTTCGACGGCACCGGAATGACGGTCATCGCCCACTGCAGCAATGGAACCCAGCGGGATGTAAGCAAATACATCCTCTGGCCGGAAGAAGCCTTGACCAAAGAAGATACTGAATTCCCCATCATCTTCCCCTACGCCATGTACCAGGACGCAGACGGTACCCCCGGTACGGATGTGCAGCAGCCCTTTGCGGTTCTGCAGCTGACCATCGAAGAGTCCGCCGTCATGAAGGGAGATGTGGACGGTGATGGTATGATTACCTCCGCCGATGCCACGCTGGTCTACGCCATTGCCAACGGAAAACTGAACGCCACAGAGCAGCAGCGCATTGCCGCCGATGTAAATTGCGACGGCGTAATCGACTCTGCGGATGCCACCCTGGTTTATGCATACGCAAATTCCAAGATTACAGAGTTCTGAGAATTTACACAAAAAAAAGAGTCCCCGCAAACGCGTGGACTCTTTTTTTATTGTGGGGCCTATAGGCCCCACAATAAAAGCAGGGCCGGTTTTCACCGACCCTGCCCTTGAAAGACAATATCAAATATTCATTTACGGATTATTCTTCGTCTTCCTTACGCTTTCTTCCGAATACGTAAGCTGCTGCGCCAAGAGCGCCAAGAGCGCCGATTCCGCTGATGATCAATCCTGTTTCAGGAGAGGTCTTAACCGGAATGACTACTTCCACGGTGGTGGTGTATACGTTGCCCTGTGCGTCCGTGTAAGTTGCTGTGATCTTCTTGAGTCCCGGTTCGGTCTCGGTTGCTTCCTTCACAACTTCTTCTTCGATTTCGCAGTCATGCTCTTCTATCTCATCGCAGTTCTTGCAGGTGAAGACTACC
>JAZUDB010000133.1:0-5355 GCA_045639385.1 Anaerovoracaceae bacterium
AGCAGAGCAGCATGGGAAGTCTGCGTCCGTCATCCGCGGTGATTCCCTGTTCCACGTTGGAGAGCAGGAAGGTGGAAATCAGATCGATCTCGTAGCCGTCCGGAGCGCCCAGCTTCAGGCTTGTGGCCTGGTCCAGACCCGGTACCGGAGAGGATGCGCAGAGCACGCCTTCCGTATTCTTGGCAGCAACATAGCCTGCTGCCTGGGGGTCGTAGCCGCAAATCTGCTTTACCAGCTTCCAGATGTCCAGACCTTCGCACCAGCCGATTTCCATAACGGAGTACTTGCCCCGGTATACGCAGTCGGTGTACTGTTCCAGTTCACCCACGGTAAAGTTGCGGGTCCATTCGCTGCCGTTGTTGGAGATGGTGATTTCGAAGACGGAATCTTTGTAGCTTTCAAATTCCGGTGCCATGCTGTGGTTCCAGGCAATGTCCTCGTTGGGCACTGCGTTCTCCGCGGCAATGGCTTCTTCCTCTGCAGTCTTGCGCAGGGCTGCCAGCTGTTTGGCATCCTGCTTCAGTTCTACCCGGATGCCGGTAAGTTCTGCGGTCAGTTCGGTGCCGCAGAGCAGGGCTGCCGGGCCGCCTGCGTTGTCTACGGGGTAGACAGCCGGATCGGAATCCAGCAGGGGCTTTAAGGCTCTTTCCTTAACGTAGCCCGGTGCGGAGGCATTCTTTACCAGCGGCGTGCCGTTCTTGGCAAAGACCACTGCGTACTTGCCGGATGCGGCGTCTGCCAGATCCAGGGTGACGTCGCCGGATGCGGTGGAAAGAATCACGCTTCCCTGCATCTTTTCGCCGTCTGCAGCGTAGGGTACGTTCAGGGTGCTGCCGATCAGGTAGGCCAGATCCACGCCTTCGTAGATATCGCTTCCGCAGACCCGCTTTACCTGTGCCTGCTTCTTGCTGTTGGCGGTGACACCGTTTCCGTAGATCAGGTCTTCCAGGGCCAGTACGTTAAAGTTTTCCGGAGCGCCTGCATTTTTGCCTGCGGCGGTGAGGGCCAGCGGCAGAGGCGTTTCGGCCAGTTCTGCCAGAGCCGGGTCTCCGGAGGCCTTGTGGGTGCTGTAGTAGCAGTCATCGCCTACGATAACGTCGGAAAGGTACTGCACCTGGTTGGAGCCGTTGGCGTGGCTGTAGTTGGTCTTGCCGAACACCACGCGGAAGGGTCCGCCGGAGTTGGACAGACCGGACAGGAAGCCCTCGTCCTTCTTGCCGATGACGTAGGGATAATTGTTGAAGCCGTAGGCCAGAAGCACCGGATATCCGGTATCCACCAGGTCTTCGTTGGTGGACTGATAGCTGCCGTCGTTGTTGTCTGCGGCGTGTTTATTGTAGAAGCCGAAGGCGTCCGGATAGGACAGGGCGTCCACGGAGAACTTCTCGGAGGAGATGACCCCGTCGGAAGCCAGGAAGCTGATCAGCGTGGTTCTGGCAGCCTTGGTGCCCATGGCATCGTAGTCGGGCATGCCCAGGTAGCAGAGCAGATCGTAAAGCTTTAAGCCTTCGTATTCATTTACATACCAGTAGGTATTGTTGGCCAGGGAGTAGGCTCTGCGGTAACCCAGACCGCCTTCTGCCACATTGCCCTTGTCGTCGTATTTTACCAGAGCTTCCAGCTGGGCGGTGGTCAGATCGATCTCGTAGCCCAGGGTCTTGCCCCGGAAGGTCACCACGTAGTCTTTCAGTCCGGAGGCTGCGTAGGGGCTGCCTTCTTTGTCGTGGCGGAAGCCCGGTTCGCTTCCCTCGCAGACGTATACGTAGGCTGCGTTGGCGAATTCTTCGTTGTTTTCGGTGCCGTAGGCCTTCAGGTCGTAGACCAGCTTTAAGCAGCCGTCATCGTTTTTCAGTTCCTTTACGTATCCTTCGGAATGGGTGGAACTGTCCTTGCCGTTGAATACGAAGGGGGCTGCCTTCTTGCCGTCCTTGGTGCCCTTGCCGTAGGCCAGCAGAATGGGTCGTCCGGCGTCGTGAGCCGCCTTCACTTCCTCTGTGGTAAAGGAAGCAATCTGGGACCGGTTGGAATTCTTAATAATGACCCGGTAGGCCTTGTCCGTGGGAACGATGCCCTCGGATTCGCCCAGGGTGCTGATCAGCTGCCACAGGTCGGCGCCTTCGTAGGTGTAGGTGCCGTTCTTGTCGCTGTACAGACCTCTTGCCAGAATGGTTTCATGCGCTTCCATGGAACCGATGGGAAGGGGAACGCTTTCCTTCATGGCAGGGCCTTCCACCGTAAGGGTGGCGCAGGTAATGGCGTCTACGCCGTAGGGGTAGCGCTCCTGCTCGTCTTTTTCTGCCGCCTGACTGCCGGGATACTGTCCGCCGTTGGTGATGTGGCTGTAGGGGCTTTCCCCGAAGTTCTCCGCAGTGGAGACTGCCGGAAGATTCTCTTCCGCACCGCCGCAGGCCGTAAAGCTCAGCATCATGGCCAGCATCAGGAGGATGGCTGTAATCTTATTTCTTGTCCGCATAATATTTATCCGTGTGGTACTGCATTAAACCTTTCAGCATGGACTGCATGTTGGAAGAGGATACGGTGGCGCCGGTCAGGGCGTCCGCATCCAGAGGCTCGATCCATGTGCCGTAGCCTTCAAAACTGTCGATTTCCGCCTTGCTGACCCCGGTAAAGCCCTTGGTCAGATGCTCGTTCATGTAGTCCTCGGTATAGTAGGAAATGTAGTAGTTGGGGTTGCTGTCGCCCCAGAGTCCCTTGTTGTCCAGGCAGGTGATGTCCCGGATGGTGGCCGCATCCGCCGTGGGTCTGGTGTTCAGAATTTCCACGTAGCAGACCATATAATAGTTGACCAGGGCGTTCCTGCAGGTGCAGGAGGAATAAGCTACCTGATAGGCGGTAAAGGTGGTGTTGCTGTGCTCGAAAAGAATCACCGCATCGTAGGTCTCGGAGGCGCCTCCGGAGGCATAGTGGGTGTAGGGGAAGGTGGCATAGCCGCCGCTTTCCTCTTTGTTTTCGGGGGCTTTTTCGCCGCTTCCGCAGGCGAAAAGCGTCAGCATCAATACAATTACCGTAAGGATGGCCAGAATGGCCGAAATCGTCTTTTTCATACTATTCCAGTGGGTTTAATTTTTCAAAATCGATATAGGCATAATCCGCCCGCCAGGTGGCATAAATGTTGTGACCCTTCACGTCTTCCGGGTAGACCACCAGTTCCACGGCATGACTGCCGGTGTAGGTCCAGTTGGCCCCCGTGTTGTAGAGGCGGGTTTCGTCCCAGCCCAGGGCAATGAGCAGCTGCTTGGTCATGTTGGCATAGCCGCCGCCTCCGCACATCAGGAAGATGGCTTTGTCCTTGGGGAACAGCTCTTCCAGAATCATCATGGATTCTTCGTAAAGAGGCTTCGCGGAAACCACGTGACCGTCCTCGGTCCATTCCACTTCGAAGAGCTTGTCTCCGGTGTAGGCGTTGGCCACGGGCAGGCTCTGCATGGTAGCCAGGTAGGGATAGGGTACAACTTTGTAGCCTTCGATGGTGGCGGTCAGGTCGGCTTCTCCGCCGATGGCTGCGTATTCCGCCGGGTCAAAAAGCATGCGCACGTCCCGGTAGGCTACGTCGTCCCGGCCCAGCCAGCTGTCGATGGTCTGCTGGTTGATGTTTTTATCCACCCCGAACTGGGAGGTTTCGTCCGCTTCGGGCGGGGGAAGCTCCGCAGGCTTCTGGGGCTGGGGATTATTATTTTGTCCGCATGCACTAAGCAGCCCTATGAGAAGGGCTGCCAGCACTGCGAGATAGATCGCTTTTTTCATTTGTTTGGATTACTTTACTTCGAAGTTTACAACGTCTCTTGCATAGAGATTTCCGGTGGTTTCTGCGCAGGGTGCGAGCCATACGGTGCCGTTTTCGCCGGTTGCCTTATCCTTTTCGATGGCGATGATGGTCAGTTCGTTTGCAATGTTTCCTGCTGCCAGCTCGGAAGAGTATCCGTCTGCTGCAATTGCCTTAACACTGGTAACGTCCTTGTATCCCAGCTTTTCGAGAACGTCCTTCAGAACGTATCCGCTGTACTTGCTTTCGGAAATAACGCCCTTGGAGTTCTGGGTGGTAACGGTGATTCTCCAAACCTTCAGGCCTGCCAGGTCTGCGTTGGTAACGGCTTTGCCGTTGATCTGGAAGGAGAAGTCCGCAAAGGTAATCTTGTCGGTCTTGTCTTCTGCTACCGGAGCTGCCAGTTCGGTTACTTCGCCGGATTTGCCTCCGCCGCCGTTTTCGTTCGGGTCGATTTTGCTTTCCGGAACGTTGGCCTTTTCAAACTTAATGTTCTTGAGATCGCTGAGGATGTCGCCGGTTGTCTTGGTGTCTACCGGGCAGAACCAGGGACCGTTCTTGAACTGGGTGCCGTCCTTGGAGATGGCTACCATGATGTTTTCCAGTGTGCCTTCATAGTCGAAGGTGTAGTCGTCGGTTGCCTTCGGTGTAATCTTTCCGGATACGTCGGTGATTCCGCAGAATTCAAGAATGTCTGTGAGCTTGAATCCGATGAACACATTGCTGTGCGGAGTACCGGAAGAGTTTACGGTGTCAACGGTTGCCTTGTAGCAGGCATATTCCGCCATGTCGTCGTTGGTGACCTTAACGCCGCCTACGTGGATGGAGAATGCGGGAATGGTTACTCCCTTTACTTCTTCCATTGCAGAGCTAGGGGTCGGTTTTTCGGGTTCCTTCTCCTTACCGCATGCGGTCAGAGAGAAGATCATCAGCATTGCCAGAAGCAGTGCCAATACTTTTTTTGCATTCATTTTTCATTTACCTCCATGAAATACTTTTTCATTGTATGCAAAGTATATATTCACATCGGCGGGAGAATTCTCGCCCCCGTAAGTGACAATTTTTACATGGCATCCCAGTCGATGCCCAGCTCTTCGTCGAAGCATCTGCCGAACATGAAGCGGTAGTAGCTGTCCACGTGGTCTTCGAAATCTTCGGCGGAGAAGTAGTCCGGATACATGGTCCGGAGCATATATAAGGTGCCCAGCACGCAGGACATGCCCGGCATATCCCAGGAGTCCGCCTGGGTGGGAATAATGTGGATATCCTTGTTTTTTACTGCGGTGACCGCACTCCAGGTGCTGTCCGCCATCATTTCTTCCGGGGTGTAGTCCCTGGAGGTGGAACTGGTGCAGAAAATCACCTCCGGATTCCACTGGAATACTTTTTCCACGCCGGAATCGATCCAGCTGTGATCCTTGCCTTCATCCACCACGGGAATGCCGCCGGCCTGCCGGATCATCCAGGTCTGAAGCATGTCGTCTCCGGCTACCCGGCCCAGATTGCCTCCCATGAGCAGCGCGGTTTTGCGCTGGCTTTCCGGAATGGTTTCCACGATGGATGCCACGTAG
>JAZUDB010000134.1:0-31848 GCA_045639385.1 Anaerovoracaceae bacterium
ATTACGCTTCCGCGGCGGACAAGGCTGCCGGAATCGTTTCTACCCAGTACCTGGCCCCCACGGATCCGCGCTGCACATTCTGGGACGCTGTGGCAACAAGTCCGTCCGTCAATGCCACGGTTCTGAGCGATTCCATCTGGGAAGATTTCAACGGGAAGGGTGTGGAAGCGCAGGCATCGCAGCGCATATTCTTCCAGATGTTCAGCTGGGAACTGAGCGGAAGCATTTACGATAACTACAAGTACTTTACCACCGAAGCGTTCGATACGGACGGCGGTAAGAATCATTACGATTATTCCGGCGGTTCCTGGTATTACAACGGCGCGGACAAGGGATACTATCACGATTTCAGCAATTATCATGAGCATGCCAACAATCTGCTGAGCCAGTTTGGCCCGGGTACCCGGATTCTTGCAACCCCGGACTATATCGAAGAATTCCCCACCCCGGCGCGGAAGACCACCAACCCGGAACCGTTTGCTTCCGGCAGCACGGAATATATCATCTTCCGTTCCGAATACGGTATTTATGAGCTGGAAAGCCTGGATTTCTACTGCGAAACAGCTTCCGCCAACGAAGCCTGGCTGATTGAGGGCTGGGCCCTTTACGAGACAAACTGGAATGAAAACTTCCGTTACGGCGTGAACAACTATGCTTTCGTGTCCGACCGCATGGCCTTCGACATCGATTACGACAGATGTCTGGGCAAGAGCACTTCCGACAATATGCAGGAAGGCTTTAACGTGCTGGATTCCGACTATTACCGCTTTGTAAAGGATACCTCCGCCAACCGGAATGCAAAGGATTCCATCGGCGGCCAGCTGTACTCCCACTTCTTTACGGTTCCCTCGGGCAGCGTCAATCAGTCCCCGGCAGCCTATACCTTTGAAATCAATCTGATGGACAGCTACGGCGCCGGCATTGAAGGCTTCAACCGGACGCCGGCTCCCGGAGACAAACTGGAGGTTTCCGAAGCGCTGACCGCAGCCATCGAATACAAAGATGCAGCGGGCCACGCCCAGGAACTGTCGGTTCCGGTGATTACCAACGCCATATTTGAATATACCTTCCCCCTGGAGGAAAGTGCCGCATTATCCGAGAAGAACGTAAAGTATAAGAACATTCAGAACGGCACCAATCTGCTTTCCTACGCACAGCAGGGCGACAGCATCGTCTTCTCCGTAATCATGCCTTCGAAGTCGGAGATTACCAAAGTCACGCTGCACTATGAGAATCCAATGGATTACGAGGATTCCATTCTGGTGGAGGACATCCGGGTTTACGAAACCCCGGACACCCGCTTTGTGGACAGAGAAAAGCTTTCCAATGAAGCGGATCTGGAGATGACCGTTACCCCCAGAGGCAATCTGGTTTACGAAAGCGACCAGATTTCCGGCGGCGCTATTCTGGAAAACGTAAACTCCGAATTTGAGTTTGAGATGAAGCCTGCGGGTACGGGCGCAAAGAATTATACCGATTACAACGACACCTACCTGATCAGCTTTAAGACCTCTTCCGTGAACTTTACGGATACCCAGGCCGACGATATTACCGTCCGCTTTGCCTATCTGGACGAGATCACCGGAAAGGAAATGCTCTCCGCAGACTACAACCTGAAGGAAGTCTGCATGGATTTCTGTGGATACAACCCGGCTTACGATGCGGTTACCGGAACGATTACCGACGGCAGCTACGTCTACAATATGGGCCTGGGCCGCACGCTTCGCTTCCTGGTGGAACTGAAGAACGTGAGCCGCTTTACCAAGATGATCTTTATGAAGGGCGATATTGTGGATGAATGGCAGATCGATACCATCGAAATCCGCAGCGTCAGCAAGGTGGGCGAACGAATCATGACCCCCCTGGACAATGTAACGGCAGGGGATCTGATTCTCAACCGCATCTACGACAGAGACGTCAGCGGCAGCGTCATTTACCACAAGGAAAATGTGAACCTGTTGATCCAGCCCAACGCCACCGTGGAATTTGCGCTGGAAAACGCCAACGTGGATATCGACATCGAGAACAGAGATTACCGCGAATACTACTACAAGATGGATTACGAAACCGCAATTTCCAACCTGCACTTTAACGAGGCAGCCTGGAATTACGAGGTTCGGGTCCACGTTTCCCCCAACAGCATCCTGACCTCCGCCAACAAGGGCGATTCCAACGGATGCGGTTCCAACAACCTGTACTACTTCCAGCTGGTATTTACCGACGGAACCTCCGGCTACGTGCTGTCCAATGCGCTGCTCAAATCCGACTGCTTCCGTGCCGGCGAAACGGAGACCTTCACCATTTCCGTGAACGAAAGCATGGGTGACGTTGTGGCCGTGAAGATCATTCCGGACGACGTGTCCGAGGCCTGCGACCCGCTGGACAAGCTGTCCATCGACTATATCGAGGTCATCAAGGACAACCCCAAGACCCCCAACAAGCGCTACGTCTGCAGCGACGTGGGCTGGGTCAAGCTGGAATACCAGGATACGGAAGAATCCGTGGACAATCCGGGCCGCAGCGAATCCGAAATCGTTACCATTTGCCCGGTTTCCTCCAGCGCCTACATGCTGGATCTGGAATTCAACATCGCCATCGGCGATTATATGGACAATAACGGCATTGAACGGGATCAGTTCTACGGCAACATGACCGCAGACATTACCTACGTAACCAGCTCCGGCGAGCGGAAGGTCATCCGCGATTATCCGGTGGTGGAAAAGATGTACGAATACGCGGGAAAGACCCCGAAGACCGCGGTTTATGCCGACGGCACCGGAACGGAGCGCTACATCAGTGACCGCGACTTTATGTTCCGCAGCGGCAAGATTGCCCGCTTCGTGGTATCCGTGGACGATGCCACCAGCATTGAAAGCATCTCCTTAAACGGTATGGGCTACGAAAACACCTGTCTGCCCATTGCGGGAATTTCCGTGAAGATCCTGAAATCCAGCGGCCGTCTGATTATCAACAAAGATGGCGATTACGAAGTGGTTTACGACGTGGAGCCGGCGCTGCTGACGGATGAGGTTCCGGGCAGAACCTTCCCCCAGCTGTACAGCTTCCCCGCCAACAAATATACGTCCTACAAGTTCACCTTCGGAATCAACGATATCGGAGAACTGGACGAATCCACCCGCCTGGAGGAGATCATCAGCAGAGTTCCCCAGTCTGCCAACGATAAGCTGAACGTGTATCTGTACATGGGTTCCGGCACGCCTACTCCGGCAGAGGGTGACTATAACCTGACGGTAAAGACCTACTACGCTTCCGTCGCCACAACCGATCTTTACCTGTCGGCCTGCGACAGCCTGAAGGCAAAGCGGGACAACGGACAGCTGGTGCTCTACGCCATGGATCTGTCCGCCGCCAATATGACCGTTCTCAGCAACGTGCAGGTGGTGTCCGACTCCATCGGACGGCAGGACATCAAGGTGGAGTACGGTATTATCCAGCAGGTGAGAAACGGTGTGGTCATTCATACCTATAAGATCAAGTTCGGCGGCAATATGCCGGCGTACACAGCCAAGGGCATTTCCATGCAGAACTCCACATCGTCTCTGGGCTTCGAGCAGGTGGTATCCGTTGCACTGGGCGAGGATACGGTACCCGCAAAGCTGGTGGAAGAAAAGTACGATATTGCACTGGCCATCCGCTACACCAGCAGCAACGCCTCCGATAATACGGTCTTCGTTTCTCCGTATGTGTTTGCAACGGACAGCGGCGACGGCACCATTGCCCCGGGCAAGATGCTGGAATTCCGCTTCCATGAAGGCTACGTACGGGATATCGTGGGCATCGACGTGGTTGCCCTGAACGGAATCAACGCATCCCTGGCCAACGCCAACGTGCTCTGCTACAAGGCCGACAGCGCCGGAAGCAATGAACTGGTCGGCTGGTACAGTATTGACCGTTCCGGTAAGATTTACAGCGATGTTACCAAGTTCACCGTAACAGACAACAGCATGAACGGACCCAAGACCTTAAAGCGGGTCAACTTCAGCTTTAAGACCATGGAATACTCCGACAATATCGACTGCGGCGGAACGGTGCCCATCAAGATGATCATCAATTACAAGGATGTAAATAAGAACATCAAAACCGCTGCTATTTCCGATATCCGGAAATATGCTGCCGGCAGCCAGAGCTTTACTGCCGGACAGACCGCTGCCATTTCCTTCTTCCTGAAGGGCGTGGACAGCATCAACTACATTAAACTGATTCCTTACGACAACGTAAGTGCCAACAGAGCCACCTGGAATCTGGAGAGCATCCGGTTCAACATCGACGGCAGCGGCGATAACAGTACCCATACCATTATCGCAAACCGTACCCTGGTAGAGACCACGGACGATGGTACTACGCCGGACGACGCCAACGATATCTTCAACCTTTCCGGCGTGAAGATGACCCTGACCGCCACGGCAGGCGGCCGGGCCTATGCGGGCGACGAGCTGGATTCTCCGGTAAGCATGAAGGTCGGCGAAGAGATCAACGTTCTGCCGGTGATTAACGGTTCCGTAACCGGAGCCTACTACGTGCGGGTGGAAAAGAGAATCGGCAGCAGCTACGCCCAGACGGGCAGCACCCAGGAACTGGCGGGAACAGGCTTCCGCTTTACCCCGGCCGAGAGCGGCTATTACCGGCTGATCTTTACGGTGGTGGAAAATCCGGCCGTCGAAAAGACCGTCAACCTTACCGTAAATCCGTAAAACAACAGATTTTATCAGGCAGCAGAGGAGCTGCAGAAAATGAAAAGAATCAAAAGAACAGCTTTTATCATCGGAATACTTCTTCTGTGCCTTGCACTTTGTTCCTGCGGGGCCACTGAGCAGAGCGACGAACGTCTGAAAGCAAGACTGCGGGGCAGCGGGTCGGCAAAACTGAAGCTGACCATCTTCTCCGAGGTGCCGGAGGGCTACGAGTGGACCGCCTCCATGCCGGAGACCGCCGACGGCGCCCCCTATACCGTGGAACTGGACAACTCCAAGCCGGGTACCGACCGTTTCGTGATTACCGCGAACCGGGAAGGCACCAGCACCCTGACGGTTTCTTACCGGAACAAAGACGGGGAAGTCTACGGAAGCGTTAAAATGCTTCTGATTACGGACAGCAAGCGGAAGATGGAATGCGCCAGCATGCTCGTCAGCGGCAGGGACGATTTTAAGCAGTACGAAGACGAAAACCTGTCCGGAGACGATTTTGCCATCAGCAACTACGAGAGCCGGGTCAAAGACATTAAGCTGATTTCCAAGGACGGCATCTGGAAGATCGGTGCCTACGACGCATCCGTAATCCATCCGGAAGATACCGGCCTGGAAGACGATTATTCCACTTTCCAGGTTTCCGGCCTGAAGACCGGTGTCTCGGACCTGGTGCTTTACAACGAAAACGCCGGCCTGCAGGTAATCATCAGCTTTGCGGTAACGGAAGATACCGAAGCCCAGAAGGCCTCCGGCTCCGGAGAACCTGTGTATAAGGTGGATATTGCGGGCACGAAAACCGAACCCTATCAGAAGACCGAAGACACTGAGTATCAGCAGGGTCGTGGGGATGCACTGGAAAAGATCCGGGCCTTTGCCGCGGATCCGATCATCTCGAAAGATGCGGTGTTTGACGATTCCCGGCTGCATGTGGAGGAAAAAAGCCTGGAGCTGCAGCTGGAGTACAAGGGCTTCCTGATGTTCTGCAACGCCACCAAGGGCAAGAGCCTGAATTCCTGCATCAAGGACTATATGAACGGCATCAGCGTAAAGTCGGAAAAGACCATCACCGCAGCCGGTCTGGACGTGCAGTGCAAGTTTGCGGAAGACGGCTTTGCCGTTGCCTTCCTGGAGAAGGACGATATCGTGTGGATGCTGCTGGGCGCCGGCGAGTTTACGGAGGACAGCTTTACCGCGCTGATCACCGAGTTTATCGAAAGCAAATAGAAATAAAAAGAACCCCGCTTTCCGGAAGGAGATTCATCGAAAAATGAAGAATCTCTCGGGAAACGGGGTTTTGTATTGCATTGAATCCGGCAAGGCCGGGGGCATGCCGGCGTTTTCGTCGGAAGCGGGCTTCGCGTCAGCTGTTTCGGCGGAACCGTCGTTACTTCTTCCGGCGGGAGTAGATGTCGTCGATGCGTTTTAAAAAGAGATAGTCGAAATCCCGGGAATGCCGGCCGGTCAGGCTGCGGATTTCCTCGGTTTCGAAGCTTTCGCAGGGGCAGATCCGGTACCGCTTAAAAAGGTTCAGCTTCCGGTTGTTGAAGCGGGGTTCGAATACCACCACCGGCAGGAAGGTGGCCTTTGCCTCCGGATCTTTCAGCACTCTGTGGGCCAGCAGGGTCATGGTGGGATGGATGTGACCCTCGCCCCGGGCGGCAGCCTCGTCGGGGAAGACGGTGGCCTGGCGGGTGGCGGAGGGCGCCAGCAGAATGATGGCATTTCGTTTGGCCATGTCCTGGGCGGTGCGCATATAGTTTTTCTCGAAAACGGTCTTGTATTTCTGGACCAGGGCCAGTTTTTCCGGGTTGTCCGCAAAACGGTCCTTCAGTTTGCCCTCGGTTTTGGGGGTGATCATGGGAACGATGGACACGCCCAGACGGGCCAGCTTGGGAATGTCCGGGGTCAGGGTTTCGTACCAGGGAATATTCACCGGGAAAAGGAATTCCCGGTCCGGATAGGCTTCGAAGGCCAGGTAGGTCAGGCGGAAAATCTCTCCCAGGGAGGGGTGATTAAAGCCCATGACGATGCAGTGGGCCCGCTGAGGGAATTCGTGCAGCAGCTTGGCCGGTGCGGTGGGCTTTAAAAGATCGCAGGCCAGGCGGCGCAGTCTGCGGTCGTCCGGTTCCAGGCAGATGGTGTCGATCAGGCCGCGGCAGACCGCTCCCGTGGCGTCCATTTCGTCCAGAAGCTCTCCGGCGCCGATGCTCCGCAGGAAGGACAGATTGTTTTCGTTCAGCTGAGCAAGAAAGTCCTTGCCGGAGATTTCTTTCAGCTGATCCGCTGTGATGGTGTTTTTCTGCATAGTTTATCCTTTGATGCGGATTGCTCCGCGTTTTTTTTGCGTTTTTCTACCACGCGATGGGTTCTTTGCCCAGCCCGGTCAGAATTTCGTTGACCTTCTTAAAATGTCCGTTGCCGAAGAAGCCGTTGTAGGCGGACAGGGGCGAGGGATGGGCGGATTCCAGAATAAAGTGCCGCGGGTTGGTGATCAGGGCCTTCTTCTTCCGGGCGTAGCCGCCCCAGAGCACGAAGATCACCGGGTCTTTCCGGTCGTTTAAAATGCGGATGACCGTATCGGTAAAGGTTTCCCAGCCTTTGCCCGCGTGGGAGCCTGCACTGCCGGCGCGCACGGTAAGCACCGCGTTTAAGAGCAGCACGCCCTGGGCGGTCCAGTCCTCCAGACTGCCGCTTTCCCGGTGAATGCCCAGCTCGGCTTCCAGCTCCTTGTAGATGTTTACCAGCGAGGGGGGCTTTTTAAAGTCCGCAGGCACGGAAAAGCACAGTCCCTGGGCCTGACCCGGTTCATGGTAGGGGTCCTGCCCCAGAATCACCACCTTCACGTCCTCGTAGGAGGTAAATTTGAAGGCGTTGAAAATATTGTACATATTGGGGTAGATTGTCCGCGTGGCGTATTCCGTTTTCAAAAACTCCCGCAGCTGCAGGTAATAATCTTTTTTAAATTCTTCCGAAAGAATTTCATCCCAGGAATTTCCGATGTTGACCATACAATTCTTCCTCCGAATAGCTTATAATATAATTAATCAATTTTCCCACAAACCAGAAAGAAGGTCAATATGAGTAATTTTGTTATCGGAATCTGCGGCGGCTCCGGCAGCGGAAAAACCACCCTTGCTGCGGAAATCCGGGATTGCCTGGGCGACAATGCGGTGCTGGTCAGCATGGATTCGTTCTATAAGTATCAGCCCAACACCACCTACGAGCAGCGCTGCCAGACCAACTACGACCATCCCAACGCTTTCGATGCGGACATCCTGGTCAAATGCCTGAAGGATTTGAAGGAGGGCAGAGATACGGAGGTTCCCATTTACGATTTTACCATTCATAACCGCAGCGACGCCCCCTGGCAGCAGGTGAAAAGTGCGCCGGTCATCATTATCGAAGGCATTCTGCTGTTTGCTTTCCCGGAAGTGGTGGAACTTCTGGACTGCAAGATCTTTGTGGACACCGATGCGGACATCCGGGTGCTTCGCCGGGTGGAGCGGGACATGGAAGAGCGGGGCAGAAGCCTGCGCTCCGTGGTGGACCAGTACCTGGAAACCGTGCGCCCCATGCACATGCAGTTCGTGGAGCCCTACAAGGCCATTGCGGACATTATCGTGCCGGAAAGCCGCAGAAACCCCATGGCTTTGGATATTATCGTAAATTCCGTTTTCCGCAGGATTCCCTAAGGAAACGTCCGGAATCTGTGATATGCCGATTAAACGCGAAAATAAAAGACAAGAATGTTCGGTGCGTGCCGAACATTCATTTTTTTCGGGTCCTTTTTCCGGGGAATTGCACGGGGCTTTCTTTTCAGTTCTATGCAAGTCCTTTATAATCTATATGTTATAGATTCGGAGTACAATATGAAGCTTTTAGAAGACAGAATCATTCAGGACGGAACCTGTATCGGAACCGAAATCGTGAAGGTGGATTCCTTTTTGAACCACCAGCTGGACGTGGCTTTGTTCGACGCCATGGGCGAAGAATTCGCAAGACTTTTTGCGGCGGAAAAGCCCAGCAAGATTCTTACGGTGGAGTCTTCCGGCATTCCCATCGCCTGCGCGGCAGCCAGAGCCCTGGGCAATCTTCCCGTGGTATTCGCCAAGAAGAGTGCACCCAGCACCATGATTGACGGAGCCTACACCTCCGACGTGATGTCCTTTACCAAGGGCACCGTTTCCACGATCCGGGTGGCAAAGCCCTTCCTCTCCCCAGAGGACCGGATTCTGATCATCGACGATTTTCTTGCTTCCGGCGCGGCAGGCATGGGTCTTCTGGACCTGATCGCGCAGGCCGGGGCCAAATGCGTAGGCTTTGGTGCCGCCATCGAAAAGGCCCACCAGGGCGGCGAAGAAAAGCTGCGGGAAGCCGGAATCAAAGTGGAATGTTTAGCGGTAATCGCGTCAATCAAAGACGGTAAAATAGAGTTCAAACATTAATTAAAGGAGAAAAAATGAAAAAAGCATTAGCAATCGTTCTCGCACTGATCATGGTATTCAGCCTTGCAGCATGCGGAAAGAAGGAACCGGAAGTTAAGACAGTCAAGATCGGTATGGTCTGCATCGGCAACCCGGGTCTTGCATACGACTCTAACTTCATCAATGCAGCAGAAGCTGCAGCAGAAACCCTTAAGGCACAGGGTCAGAATGTAGAATGGATTTACAAGTATGACATCAAAGAAGATGCCGCAGCAGTAAAGACCGCCAACGAAGAGCTGGTAGAAGCAGGCTGTGTCATGGTATTTGACAACTCCTACGGATTCGAACCGTACATGCTGGAAGTTGCAAAGGAAAATCCGGAAGTTCAGTTCATCGGCATGACCAACTGCGGCGGATGCCTCGACGCTCTGGACAACACCTCCAACGCATTTGCAAGAATCTATGAAGCCAGATATCTTGCCGGTGTTGCAGCAGGCATGAAGCTGAACGAACTGGGCGAAACCAAGCTCGGTTACGTAGGTGCATTCACATTCGCAGAAGTTATCTCCGGATACACTGCATTCTATCTCGGCGCAAAGAGCGTATGCCCGGAAGCAACCATGGACGTTATGTTCGTAGGTTCCTGGTCTGATGCAGAAAAAGAAGCACAGGCAGCAGAAACTCTGATTTCCCAGAACGGATGCAAGGTAATCTCTCAGCACTCCGACAACGTTACTCCGGCAACAAAGGCTGAAGAACTGGGTGCATTCCACGTTGGATACAACAAGGATATGACCACAGAAGCTGCAAAGGCTTCCATCATCTCCGCAAGAATCGACTGGACCAAGTACTTTGAATATGCTCTCGGCAAAGCAGTCAAGGGCGAAAAGCTGGATCCGGACTACTGCCACGGCCTTGCAGAAGGCGAAGTTGCTCTGACCACCCTGAACACTGCCATCGCAGCACCGGGAACCGCAGAAGCAATCGAATCCGCTAAGGCAGCCATCATCGGCGGAAGCGTTAAGCTCTTCAACATGAACGACGTAACCGTAGGCGGCGAACACATCAAGGAAGCATACGCCATCGATACCGACGGAGACTTCGTTGCAGACAAGGATATGTGCATCACCGCAGAAGGAATCTTCGAAGAATCCAAGTACCAGTCCGCACCGTATTTCGGTCTGAGAATCGACGGAATTACACTGGTTAACGAAGCATACTAATACACTGTAATCATAAAGGAAGGGGGCGAGCCGCAGAGGCTTTCCCTCTTTCTTGTTCTTAATGGAAAAAATAGGAGAATATAGTTTTGGAAACAACTTATTCCAAACCGCACGCCATAGATATGAAGGGCATTACCAAGCGCTTCGGAACCAATGTGGCAAACGACAATATTGACCTGTATGTGAACAAGGGCGAAATCATGGCCATTCTGGGCGAAAACGGTTCCGGAAAGACCACGCTGATGAACATGCTGGCAGGCATTTATTTCCCGGACGAGGGAGAAATCTACGTAGACCAGAAGCCTGTCACCATCCGGAGCCCCAAAGATGCCTTCGACAACGGCATCGGCATGATTCACCAGCACTTTATGCTGGTAGACGTTTTTACCGCCGCGGAAAACATTATTCTGGGTCTGGACGACAGCGACAAGTTCGACCGGAAGCAGGCTGCGGCAAAGGTCAAGGAAATCGCCGACAAATACGGCTTTGAACTGGACCCCAATAAGAAAGTATATGACATGTCTGTTTCCGAAAAGCAGACAGTTGAAATAATCAAAGTACTGTACCGCGGTGCGGATCTGCTGATCCTGGACGAACCCACCGCCGTACTGACGCCCCAGGAAATTTCTCATCTCTTCGACGTGATGCGGGCCATGAAGGCGGACGGCAAGTCCATCATCATTATTACCCACAAACTGAACGAGGTAATGGAGATCTCCGACGTGGTGGCAGTGCTGCGCAAGGGAAAGCACATTAAGACCGTGCGCACCGAAAACACCAATCCGGAAGCCCTCACCGAAATGATGGTGGGCAAGAAGGTGGAGCTGAACATTTACCGCACCGAACCCAAGAACCCCCAGGCAAGGCTGTCCATCGCCGGTTTAACGGTAAAAGACAACGAGGGTGTAAAGAAGCTGGACGACGTGGGTTTCATCGCCTACGGCGGCGAAATTCTGGGTATTGCGGGCATTGCAGGCTCCGGTCAGAAGGAACTGCTGGAAGCCATTGCGGGGCTTCGCGGCGTTTCTTCCGGTTCCATCATCTACAGTCCCGAGGGAAAAACCGCTCAGCAGCTGGTGGGCAAGAGCCCCATGGAAATCCGGGATGCGGGGGTCGCCATGGCCTTCGTGCCGGAAGACCGTCTTGGCATGGGCCTGGTGGGCGACATGGGCATGACCGACAACATGATGCTGCGCTCCTGGAACAAGGGCAAGGGCATCTTTGTAGACCGCAAGGAGCCGGAAAAACTGGCAAAAGAAGTTTACGACTTCCTGGAAGTTGTAACCCCGGACATCGATTATCCGGTGCGGAAGCTTTCCGGCGGCAACGTACAGAAGGTTCTGGTGGGCCGCGAAATCGCTTCCGGACCTTCCGTGCTGATGACCGCTTATGCGGTCCGCGGCCTGGATATCAATACTTCGTATATTATTTATGACCTGATGGCGGCACAGAAAGCCAAGGGCGTGGCGGTTCTCTACGTAGGCGAGGACCTGGACGTACTGCTGGCCCTCTGCGACAAGATTCTGGTGCTCTGCGGCGGAAAGGTTTCCGGCGTAGTGGATGCCAGAAGTACCACTAAGGAAGAAATCGGACTGTTAATGACCTCTGTAGGCGGAAAGGAGAGCAACTAAATGAACGAAAAAACTCCCCTGATTCGTCTGGCAAAGCGGGAAAACGCCAGCAAAAAGCAGATCTGGACCACCCGTCTCTGCGCCTTCCTGCTGGCCCTGCTCATCGGCATGCTGATTTATGCGCTGGTGGGAGCCAACCCGCTGGAAGCTTATCAAACCATTTTCTTTGCCAGTTTTAAGAGTAAAATCGGCAGACGGCAGATTCTCCGGAACCTGACCACCCTGCTGTGCGCCGCACTGGCACTGGCCCCCTGCTTTAAGATGAAGTTCTGGAACTGCGGCGCCGAAGGTCAGATTACCATGGGCGCCATGGCAGCCAGTTATTTTGCCCTTTACTGGGCGGACAAGCTTCCCCGGCCCCTGCTTCTGCTGGTGATGGCAATTGCCGCGCTGGTACTGGGCGCCTTCTGGGCAGCCATCCCGGCCTTCTTTAAGGCAAACTGGAACACCAACGAAACCCTCTTCACCCTGATGCTCAACTACATCGCCATCGGCATCGTGGCCTGGCTCCAGGGCGGTCCCTGGGAAGGCGTTCCCGGCTCTCAGATCATCCCCATGTTCAAGGAAAGCGCCGTACTGCCCAAGCTCTTCGGTGTACATATCGGCTGGATCGTGGTGCTGCTGCTGGTTGGCGTGATGTACGTTTACATGAACAAGACCAAGCACGGTTATGAAATTATGGTTCTGGGCGAATCCGAGAACACGGCCCGCTATGCAGGCATGAACGTAAAGAAAATTACCATCCGCACCATAGCGCTTTCCGGCGCCATCTGCGGACTGGCGGGATATTTCCTGGCGGCAGGCGCCAACGGTACCCTGAACTCCTCGGTAGCCGGCGGCGTGGGCTTTACCGCCATTACCGTTGCCTGGCTGTCTCAGCTGAACCCCTTCGCCATGACCCTGGTAGCGCTGCTGATCGTGGTGCTGGAAAAAGGCGCAGGCTCCGTGTACACCACCCTGGGCGTACCGTCTACCGCATCCAACGTTATTACGGGAATCATTCTCCTGTGCATGCTGGGCTGCGAATTCTTTATCAATTACCGGTTGATTTTCAGAGGAAAGAAGGAGGCGGAAAATGAGCTTTAATTACATGGGCTTTATCAATGCGGCTGTTGTGGCCGGCATTCCCATCCTCTTCGGAACCTCCGGAGAGATCCTGACCGAAAAATCCGGCAACCTGAACCTGGGCGTGGAAGGCCTCATGTACATGGGCGGCGCCTTCGGACTGATTGGGACCTATATTTATCAGCAGGCTGCGGGCGCAGCTGCCGTGGGCTGGCTGGCCGTTGTGATTGCACTGGTCTCCGCCTTCGTGTTTGGCGCCCTGGGCTCTTTGATCTACAGTTTCCTGACCGTAACCTTAAGGGTCAACCAGAACGTGACCGGTCTGGCGCTGACCATCTTCGGCACCGGTTTAGGCAAGTTCGTCTGCGAAATCATGCGTCAGAGAGAAGGGGGACAGATTTTCATTCAGAATTATCTGCGCACCAGCTTCTCCGACCCGGTACTGCCGAAATTTCTGCAGGACATTCCCTTCCTGGGGGACCTGCTGTTTAAGTACAACATCTTCGTATATCTGGGCTTTGTGCTGGCACTGGCCCTGTACTGGTTCATCGAAAAGACCCGCAAGGGCCTTTATCTGCAGGCCGTGGGCGAATCGCCGGCCACCGCAGACTCCGCGGGCATTAACGTGGGCAAGTACAAGTATCTGGCCACGATTATCGGCGGCGGCATTTCCGCCATCGGCGGCGTGGTTTACGTGATGACCACCGCAGGCACCGTGTGGAGCCCCCACACCCTGGACGGCAAGGGCTGGATTTCCGTAGCCCTGGTTATCTTCTGCCTGTGGGACACCGCCAAGGCCATCTGGGGATCTCTGGTGTTCGGCGCGTTAAACCTGATGTTCATGTGGGTGCCCCTGTCCTGGCTGCCCACCCAGATCTATCAGATCGTTCCCTACATCGTAACCGTTGTGGTACTGATTCTGGTATCCATCCGTCAGAGAAGGGAGGACCAGCCCCCTGCGGCACTGGGCCTGGCCTACTTCCGGGAAGAGCGGTAAAAGTGAGCAAAACTTTTTATTCAAGGAGGTTATCATATGAAATTTGAAGATCTTCAGAAAGCGATGATCAATGCGATGAAGGCCCGTCAGCCGGAGCGCAAAGAGGTAATTTCCCTGCTGGTGGCAGGGGTCAAGAAGGCGGCCATCGACGGTGGCACCCGGGACAACATCGGAGAAGACCTGGTGGACAGCGTCATTTTGAAGGAGCTGAAGGCCACCCGGGAACAGATCGATACCTGCCCCGCAAGCCGTCAGGACCTGCTGGAGCAGTACAAAAACAAGCTGGCCATCGTGGAGGAATTTGCGCCGAAGATGCTTTCCGCCGAAGAGGTGGAACAGATTCTGACCACCAAGTTTGCGGAAGTGGTGGCAAGCAAGAACAAGGGTCAGATTATGAAGGCCGTCATGGGCGAGCTGAAGGGAAAGGCCGACGGCAAGGTCATAAGCGAAGTGGTGGCAAAACTGATCAAATAAAAAAACGGCCCGGCGAGGCCGAAGAACAAAAAAATGCGGGAGTCTGTGCGGCTCCCGCTGTTTTTATTTTAAGTGTTTTCAGCGCCGGCCGGCTGCTTTTTGTATATAGAAAACCACGCGATAGCATGGTTTTCTTTTGTGTTCTAATCTTTTCCGTATTTTACCGCAGCTTTTACAATGCCCGGCAGCACGTGGAAAATCAGCTTTTTCTTCTGTTTTGCCAGGTCCTGCACGGTTTTCGCTTCGGTGCTTTCCAGCAGTGCAAAAATCTCTTCCACGAAGGCTTCCCGCTCGGCGATGGTCATGTTTGCCAGCATATTGCTGACCGCCTTGTCCAGCTTCCGGCCGGAAAAGCTGCGGTTCAGAACGTATGCAAAGCGGGTGCCGTCCACCGTCCAGGAGAAGGGGTCATGCTGCAGCAGCGAATAGGACGAGCTGCGGATGCTCAGGTAGTCGCAGTTGGCCAGCAGCACGCCCACGATGGACGATTCCGGTACGAAGGACAAAATCCGGGGCTCGATGTCCAGAAAGCCTTCGCTCTGCAGGAATTCGTCGGTAAAGCCCGGTCCGTCCATATTGTATACGTGACGGACGCGGTCCCGGGTCTCTTTGGGCAGGTTGGCCGCCGCCCACACCGCCAGGTTGCCGCCCTTGGACTGACCGCCCAGCTGCAGGGGCAGACCGTATTCGGCGCTCATTTCCGCCGCGTACTGGGCCGCCGCCAGCTGCGCCGGCGTACCGTTCATAAAGGACATATTGCAGTCTTCCTTCCAGCCGGTGAGGGTGTTGTCCGTTCCCCGGTAGGCCACAAAAAGGGTGTCGTCGGGCAGAATAAAGGTGACCGCAGCAAACTGCTTTTCCGCGGCTTCGTCTACGCAGTCCACATAGTGAACCATCTGCAGGTCACGGAAGCGCACCGATTCCGCCGCCTTTTGGATCAGCTGCAGGTCGTGATTCTTCATGATGTCCAGCCCCCGGAAGCGGTCTTCCTCCGGCAGCTTTTCCAGGTCCTGCGCCGCTTTGCGGAAGAGTTTGGTGTCGATTTCCCCGAAACCGGAGAAATTCAGGTACGCGAAAACCGTCAGCGCCAGTGCATCCACCGCGTTGAAGGGGCTTTCCTCGAAAGTAAATTTACCCTGTTCGTCCAGGTAGCTTAAAAGATTTTTGGATTTCATATCGTTCCTGCTGCAATGTCTACCGTTAATTATAGACAATGCGGCCGCGTTTTGCAAAAAAACTCCCCGGGATATGATATAATTTCAGCAGCAATCATCGGTTCGCCGATATTCATCAAAAAAACAAGAGGTTTGCAATGTTTGGATTTACACCTTTGGTAAAAGTTTGTCTCAGCGCGGCAGTCAGCCTGCTGAGCGTTGTACTGTTCTTCTGTTTTAAGGGTCCGGAGCGGAAATGGTGCATGCTGGGCATGATTTCTTCCACCCTGGGAGACGTGTTCATGACCGATGTAATCGGCATGGGCGCAGCGTCCACCTATCCCGGCGCGGCCTTCTTTATTCTGGCCCACATTCTCTACGGCGTCTGCTTTGTCCGGGCCTGCCGGCGCAAGGGATACCGCCTGGTCAACAAGGGCTTTCTGATCGGCATTCTGGTGGTGGTCATGGTGACCCTGGTGCTGACCGGTCTGATGTTTAAAGTGACCGGAAAAATGCAGGGTATGTATCTGCCGCTGCTGGCTTACATTGCCTTTATTGGTTTCAACCTGGTGTGCCAGTTTTCTTACGGCTATTCCGAGCAGGGGCTGCGGGGTCTGCTGATTCTGGGCATGTTCCTCTTTATCGTGTCCGACTTGCTGGTGTTCCTGCCCATGGTGAACGTGTGCGAAGGCACCCACGACTACAACAGCTGGATCTGGTATCTGTACCTGCCGGCGCAGCTTCTGATCGTGCTCTTCAATTCGGACTTTAAGAAAAAGACAGAAGAAAAGGCATGAAAAATAACGGAGCATCGGAAGAAAAGAATCATGCTTGAATTTTATTTACCCGAATACAAGGATTTGTGGTTCCGCCGCCGTCTTTTGCAGGATGAACAAACGATGTCCTACAATCACGCCTGGGGCGGAACCATTGATTTTTCCGAGGAAAGGTGGCCCGCCTGGTATGAACGCTGGATCGCGGCTCCGGAAGGAAAACGCTTTTACAGGTATTTGCGTTGTTCCGCAAACGGTGAATTTATAGGAGAGGCTGCCTATCATTTTGAGGGAGACCGCTGTCTGACCGACATTCTTATTTATGCACCGTATCGCAGAAAAGGCTTCGGCAGAGAAGCCCTTCGCATGCTCTGCGATGAAGCAAAAGAGCAGGGCGTTGCGGCTCTCTGGGACGACATTGCCGCCGATAATCCGGCGTTATCCTTATTTTTGCAGGAGGGATTTGCCGAGGTCGGCAGAACGGAAACCTGCGTTACAGTAAAGAAAAATCTAAAGGAGGCGGGAAAAGAATTTTGGAGCGCCCGCCTTTTTAAGAAACTGCGTTAACGGAGAAAAAACCATGAAAATTAAAACGATAGAAGGGGATTTTACGGTCTGCAGGCTGCGTTCTGTCGGGGATATCGACCCGACCTGCGATTTTTACTTTCTCGGAAAAACCGAAGAAGAGATATCGTTGGTTTGCAGAACAGAAAATGTTCCGGCGCATACTGCTGCCCGGGAAGACGGCTGGAAAGCTTTTCGGATTGAAGGAGTTTTGGATTTTTCCCTTGTAGGGATTCTGGCTGAAATTTCCGGGATTCTCGCAAAAAACGGAATTGCTTTGTTTGCGGTATCCACCTATAACACGGACTATATTCTGGTAAAAAAAGATGATTACAAAAAGGCGATGTCCGCGCTTTCTGCCGCCGGATACAGTGCCGCATAAAGACCCGGGAGATGCCCGGAATTTTTTAATCAAACCATTTTTTTTATAAATTTCAAACCCATGATACAAATACTCAAATATGGAAATACGAATACTTTTTATATTCCCGGCATTCGGGGCGGTCTGCTGGTGGACACGGATTTTGCGGGCACTCTGCAGGCATTTTACCAGGCGCTCGGGCAGCAGAATCTTCGGCTGGAAGACATTTCTTACGTGCTGGCCACCCACTACCATCCGGACCACATGGGTCTGATCGGGCAGCTGGCTGAACAGGAGGTAAAGTTGCTGCTGGTAGATGTCCAGAAGGATTCCGTGCATTTTTCCGATGCGCTTTTCGACCGGGCAAAGCTTCCGTACATGCCAATCTGCGAAGACCGGGCGAAGCTTATCTCCTGCGAAGAAAGCCGGGCGTTTCTGGCGGATCTGGGAATTGATGGTGAAATTATTTTTACGCCCAGTCACAGCCGGGACGGGATTTCTTTGATCTTGGATGAGGGCATCTGCATTGCCGGAGACCTGGAGCCTGCGGACTACATCGAGGCTTACGAAGACAGCGCTTTGCTGCAGGCGGATTGGGCGAAGATAAAGTCCTTCCGCCCTAAAAGGGTTTATTATTCCCACCGGCCGCCGCAGGAACTGAAGGAATTCTAAAAACGGGGACGGTCAGCGAGGGAAAATATCCGAGACAGCCCTTAGAATTGCCGTATAACGATCAAAAATACCGGTCATAATGTCAGAATAGATGAAAACAGGGTGTTTTGTCATTATTTTTCTCATTTTTGGCCGAATTTCGAAAAAAAGACCCTCAAAAAAGCCTGTTTTGAGGGTCATAATGTCAAGAAAGGCTTTTTTCGAGGAAAAAGTCATTGAAAATGAGATCCTTTAATGACAAACGAGGGTAATTTTAAACCTCGTGACATTATACGTTTTTTGAGAAGTCCGATACGGCAAAAGACGTTTGCAAAACGGCGAAAACGCTGCATTTTTTGCCGGACCGATACAGGCAGGGCTCATATATTGTATTTTTGATAGAAAATATGAGCTGTTTCTGCAGTTTTAAAAGGCTGTGTCCCAGAGCTTCTGCAGCCGTTCGTCCAGACCGCTGTAGCGGGCCTGGATGCTGTTGTTGTCCACCATGGCGTTGCACACGGCGGGATTGCCCACCAGCACCACGGCCTGCCTGGCCCGGGTAATGGCGGTGTAGATCAGGTTTCTGGTGGAAAGCATGGGCGGGAAGTTGGTCACCGGCAGAATGATCACCGGAAACTCCGAGCCCTGGCTTTTGTGCACGGTCATGGCGAAGGCGCTCTCCAGCTCCTCTGCGGAAACGTAGTCGTAGGTGACGTATTTCTCGCCGTCGAAAACCACGCCGATGGTGCCTGTGTCCAAATTGATTTTGTCGATCAGGCCCATGTCGCCGTTGAAAATGCCGGTGCCGGTGGTGAAGGTGCTCAGGCTCTTCCATTCCATTTGATAATTGTTTTTGATCTGCATCACTTTATCGCCTTCGCGGAAGATGCGGCTGCCGATTTTCTTTTCGGTTTTGGCCGGCGAGGGCGGGTTTAACGCGGCCTGCAGCGATTCGTTCAAAGAGACGCTGCCCAGGCCGCCTTTTCTTGTGGGGGTGAGTACCTGAATGTCCGTGTAGGGGTCCAGATCCTTGAAATATGCGGGCAGACGGCGGGTGCACAAATCCAGAATGGTGCTTAAAATCTCGGCGTCCTTCCCCCGCTGAATCATGAAAAAGTCGGTGTTTTTTTCGTTGTAGGCCGGATACTCTCCGTGGTTGATGCGGTGTGCGTTCACCACGATGGCGCTTTCCTGGGCCTGGCGGAAGATGTCCGTCAGCCGCTCGGCCTGGATCAGTCCCGTGGCCAGAATGTCCTTGAGCACGTTGCCCGCGCCCACGGGAGGAAGCTGGTCCGCGTCGCCCACCAGGATCAGGCGGGTGCCGGGTTTGACCGCGTTCAGCAGGGCCTCGAACAGCAGGATGTCCACCATGGACACCTCGTCGATGATAATGCAGTCCGCTTCCAGGGGGTTCTCCGCGTTGCGGCCGAAAATCATCCGGTCCTGGCCTTCTTCGTAGGCGTATTCCAGCAGCCGGTGAATGGTACTGGCAGGAACGCCGGCGGACTGCTGCATGCGCTTGGCCGCCCGGCCCGTGGGAGCCGCCAGCAGGGTTTTCAGGCCCGCGGAGGTATACACTGCCAGAATGGTGTTGATAATGGTGGTTTTTCCGGTGCCCGGACCCCCGGTAATGACCAGCACACCGCTGCGCAGACTGGCTTCGATGGCGTGCTTCTGCTTTTCGGACAGCTGGATGCCGGCGTTTTTCTCCGCCTGCCGGAGCAGGTTTTCCGTGTTGACCGCCACGGCGGAAAGGGGCGTATTGCACAGCTCGTAAAGCTTGGCTGCCGCGGCCCGCTCGGCCCGGTAGTAGCTGTAGAGCATGTAAATATTGGTGCCGCCGATGACGTCCTTGCAGATTTTGCCGTCCATCACCAGCCCGAAGGCGCCCTCCGCCACCTGCTCCCGGGTCACGTCCAGGAAAGCTGCGGTTTCTTCCGTCAGCTCGGTTTCCGGCACATAGGTGTGACCCTGGCTTACCTTTTCGCTGAGCATAAACAGAATGCCGCTCTGAATGCGGAAGGGGGAGTCCGGGGCGATGCCCACGGAGGATGCGATTTTATCCGCTTTGCGGAAGCCCACGCCGTAGATGTCGGAAATCAGGGCGTAGGGATTTTCTTTTATGATGTCCACCGCACCGGCGCCGTAGGCCCGGTAGAGCTTTAAGGCAACTCCGGCGGAAATGTCGTATTCGGACAGGGCCAGCACCGTGTCCGCGTATTCCCGGTGTTCCCGGTAGCCCGCGGCAATGGCTTCTGCCTTGGCCGGACCGATGCCGGGCACGGTCAGCAGACGCTCCGGATTGTCCTGGATGATGCGCAGGGTATCTTTGCCCAGCTTCCGCACGATGGCGGCGGCCATTTTGGGGCCGATGCCCCGGATCATGCCGGAGCTTAGGAAGGAAACGATGCCGTCTTCGGTGGTGGGTTCCAGCTCCTCTGCGGAGGAGAAGGCAAACTGCTCCCCGTATTTGGGGTGGGTCTTCCATTCGCCGGTCAGGCGGTAGTGCTTGCCCGCTTTAGGCGCAGCCATACTTCCAACGGCAAAAAACTGCTCTTCGTCGGTTTCAAAGAGCAGTATGGTGTAAAAGTTTGTTTCGTTGCGGAAGATCAGCTCCCGGGCTGTTCCTTCTTTTTCTTCTTTCATGTTTATTTAAATGTGGGTTTGTAGAGCATGCGTCCGTCCAGGGTGCGCACTCTCTCGGAGAATCCGCCTCCGTCCACGCCGTCCAGGGCGGCTTCGAAGTCGAACATCTTGGCGTCCAGCATGTCCAGATAGTGGAGCAGTTCCGCTTCCGGGAACATGGGGCGCACCGGAGAACCGTAGTCCGGTTCGTAGTGGTGAGACAGGATCATGTGCTGCAGCATGACGGTTTTTTCTTCGTCCAGACCCGCTTTTTCGGCTCTTTCCTGCATGGAAATGGCCCCCATGACAATATGTCCCAGCATGTTGCCTTTCATCGTGTAGCCGTTGGAAATTCCCAGTTCGCTGCTCTGGATCTCGTTGAGTTTTTCCATGTCGTGCATAATGACGCCGCAGATGACCCAGTCCGGATCCAGGTTGGTGTAAACGCTGCAGGCCTTGATGCCCAGGTCCAGCATGCGCTTGGTGTGGTACAGAAGTCCCGCGTATTCCGCGTGGTGATTGCGCATGGCGCCGGGGTAGTAGCGCAGCCGCTCTTTGTTCTCTGTCAGGGCGTTTTCGCAGACCGCCTTCAGGCCGGGGTCTTTTACATCCTCCGCCTTGTCCCAGATGAATTCGAACATTTCGTCCGGGTCTTCCGGGGCGGCTTTGATAAACTCGCTCATTTCCAGTTTGTCTTCTTTTACGGCTCTGCGGATCTTGGTGATGCGCAGCTGCTTAATACCGTTCCATTCGGAGACGCTGGCCTTGATTTTCACCAGTTCTCCTTCGGAAATACCGGCCAGGTTGGTGGCCTCGATGTCGTCCAGGTCCCACTTTTTGCCGTTGATTTCGCCGGTTTTGTCTCCCAGGGTTACGTCAAAATAGTTTTTATGATTGGAGCCCACCTTGACGGCGGCGTTTTTTACCATGAAAAAATCGGTAAACTCTTCGTTCAGCTGAAGAGCACTGATGTAAAATTCTTTGTTCATTACAAGCCTCCTGCCTCAATTTTATACTATCATGGAATACAAAAATTGTAAATTAAGCAATGCGGTTTTTTTGTGAATTGCCGCTAAGAATCTTGCACAAAACAGGGGAATAATAATATAATATACTGTCAAAGTGTTTTCAGGAAAGGAGCGTTCCGTGAGCCAGTATATTACGGGAATTTTCATAGGCATACGGTTTACCGATATCATCGATATCCTGATTATAACCCTGCTGATTTACAAGGCCTGGGGTTACTTAAAGACATCCCGGGCGGCACAGCTGACCAAGGGCATCGGCATTATTATCGCCATCGCTCTGATTTCGGAGGTCTGCAATCTTTACGTGGTTTCCTGGCTGATCGGAAAGATCCTGAGCATCGGACTGGTAGCCCTGGTGGTGGTGTTCCAGCCGGAACTGCGCCGGGTGCTGGGATACATCGGCAGAGGCAAGTTCAACATCCGCAGTCAGGAGTCTCTGAGCGCGGAATACAAGATGTCCATTGTGGATGCCATCGTCAAATCCGTGGAGTATTTTTCCGCCCGCAAAGAGGGCGCCATCATGGTCTTCGAGCAGGACGTGGCCCTGGATGACATTGCGGAAACCGGAACCAACCTGGACACTAAGATTTCCACCGAAGCGATCAACAACATTTTCTATAAAGGCGCACCGCTGCACGACGGCGCCGTAATTATCCGGGACGACCGGATTTACGCCGCAGGCTGCGTGCTGCCCTTAACCCAGAATCAGAACCTTTCCCGGGATCTGGGTACCCGGCACAGAGCGGGCATCGGTATTTCCGAGGTGTCCGACGCCCTGGTTCTGATCGTATCCGAAGAAACCGGCATTATTTCCATTGCAAGAAACGGCAAACTTTCCCGTTTTCTGGACCTGAAGAGCGTGGAAAAGCAGCTCCTGGCCATCTATATGGACGGCAGCCGGGAAGAATCCATCCTTACCCGATTTGCAAAATTATGGAGGAAGAACGATGAAGCTCAAGAACAATAAAATCGTAAGATTCCTTCTTTCCTTCCTTTTGGCGGTATTCCTGTGGTCCTACGTGATCAACGTGGTCAACCCTTCGTCCACCACGACCCTGCGCAACATTCCGGTGACCCTGTCCGGCACCGAGGCGCTGGCGGAGAAGAACCTGGCCATCGTGGGCAGCGGGGAATATACCGTGGACATTACGGTGCGGGCCTCCCGTTCCGATCTGAGCAGTCTTTCCCCCGACAATTTCCGGGCCACGGCGGACGTTTCCGGCCTGACCCTGGGGCAGGATTACATTACCGTGGCGGTGGAAGCGCCCCACGGCTACACCGTGGACGATATCCGTTCCCGGAAAATTCAGGTGTACGTGGATGAACTGGCAACGGTCACCGTGCCGGTTATCGTAAATTACGGGGCGGCGGATGCCGGCTACGAGGCAGCCATCCTGAACGTGTATCCCGAAAAAGTAAAGATTTCCGGCGCCAAGCAGCTCATCGGCAGCGTGGATTCGTACCGGGTTAACGTGGATACCAAAAATCTGAAGTTCGAGGAGCCGGTGAACCTTTCCGTAAAGGGAAGCATCATGGACGCCGGCGGCAACGCGCTGCAGGGTCTGGTGTCTTCTGCGGAGGAGATCAGCGTTAAGGCAGCGGTTTACAAGACCAAAACCGTTTCGCTGCAGGCTGTGTATTCCGGCGATGTGTGGGAAGGTGCCAAGGTGAAGAGCATCAATGCGCCTACCGGCATTACCATCAAGGGACCGTCGGAGAAGCTGGCGGAAATCTCCAGCGTAAAATCCAAGAACATTTCCATCGAAGGCATTTTTGAGGACTTCGAAGAGATGCTGGAAATCAGCCTGCCGGAAGGCGTATTCGTTTCGGATAAGGACAGCGGTATAAAGCTGTCTGTGGATCTGGAGGACGAAGGCAGCATCAGCTTCCGCTACTCTGCATCCGATATTAAAACCCTCAGCCTGGCGAATTCTTTGAGCGTGGTTTATTCGCTGAAAACGGATTCGCATATCACCGCGGAAATTACCGGCCCGGTCAGCGTCTTAAAGACCCTGGCGTCTTCGGACGTGCAGATTACCGTGGACGGCAGCGGCTTTGCAGAGGGAACCAGAGACGTCAAAATAACCGCATCCACCCAGGTGGACGGCATCAATATCCGCTTATCGCACAGTACGGTAGGCGCAGTAATAAGGAAGAGATAAGCTATGGGTAAGTATTTTGGGACAGACGGATTCCGCGGTGAGGCAAACAAAGACCTTACCGCCATGCATGCATTTAAAATCGGTCTTTTTATCGGCTGGTACTACGGTACCGATCCGGAGCAGAAGCATCCGGCGGATTACCGGCCCAGAATCGTGGTGGGCAAAGACACCAGAAGATCCAGTTATATGTATGAAGACGCTCTGGCCGCAGGCATCGTAGCCGCCGGCGCAGACTGCTATCTTCTGCACGTGACCAGCACCCCCTCCGTGGCCTATGTGGCCAGAACCGAGGGCTTTGACTGCGGTGTAATGATCTCCGCAAGCCACAACCCCTTCACGGACAACGGAATTAAACTGATCAACGGCGACGGCGAAAAGATGATGGACGAAACCCTGGACAAGGTGGAAGCCTATCTGGACGGCGACTGGGAAGTCCCCCTGGCCACCGGCGCCAATATCGGCAGCGTCATCGACCACGCGGCGGGCAGAAATCGCTATGTCGGCTATCTGATCAGCCTGGCCAGCTGTTCTTTCAAGGGCGTAAAAGTGGGCCTGGATCCTTCCAACGGTTCCACCTGGCAGATTGCCAAGAACGTATTTGACGCTCTGGGCGCAGAAACCCATGTGATCAACAATCAGCCGGACGGCCTGAACGTAAACAAGGACTGCGGATCCACCCACATCGAGGGCCTCTGCCAGTACGTAAAGGATAACCATCTGGACATCGGCTTTGCTTTCGACGGCGACGCGGACCGCTGCCTGGCCGTGGATGAAAACGGCAAGGTGGTCAACGGCGATGAAATTATGTACGTCTGCGCAAAGTATATGCAGCAGACCGGCGAGCTGGGCAGCTCCAAGGTGGTCACCACCATCATGAGCAACTTCGGCCTGTACAAGGCCCTGGACGAGCTGGGCATCGGCTACGAAAAAACCGCAGTGGGCGACCGCTACGTTTACGAGAATATGGCGGAGAACGGCCACCTGATCGGCGGCGAACAGTCCGGTCACATCATCTTTAAGAAATACGCCACCACAGGAGACGGCGTGCTCACCGCCATTATGGTCATGCAGACCGTAATCAAGCAGAAGAGCACCCTGGCAAAGCTGGTGGAAGGGGTCACCATGTATCCGCAGGTATTAAAGAACGTGGTGGTTACCGACAAGGACGAAACCATGGCAGATCCGCTGGTGGCGGCAGCTGTGGACGCGGCGGGCGCAAAGCTGGGTAACACCGGCAGAGTGCTGCTGCGCAAATCCGGTACCGAACCGGTGCTCCGCGTAATGGCGGAAGCACAGACAGAAGAAGCCGCAGAGGACGCGGTGGACTCCATGATTGCAGCCATGAAACAGGCGGGCAAACTGATTAAGATTAAGTAAAAGAGGCAGAAAATGATTCCGAAGATTACAGAGCTCTTCGATCTGGAGCATACCATTGCCGCAGACCTTTTCGACGGAAAAACTTATCCGTGGGAAGTTCTGGGAGACATTAAAGAATACATCATCGCCCTGGGCAAGACCCTGCCCGCGGACGAATACGAGGAAGTTTCCGAGCACGTGTGGATCGCCAAGGACGCCAAGGTCTTTCCTTCCGCTTATATCGGCGCACCCTGCATTATCGACCACGGCGCGGAAGTGCGCCACTGCGCCTTCATCCGCGAAAGCGCCATCGTGGGCAAGGGCTCCGTGGTGGGCAACTCCTGCGAAGTAAAGAACGCGGTGATTTTCGATAACTGCGAAGTTCCCCACTACAACTATGTGGGCGACTCCGTGCTGGGCTATCACGCCCATATGGGGGCAGGCTCCGTTACCAGCAACGTAAAGGCGGACCGCAAGAACGTGGTGGTAAAGGCAGAAGACGAGCAGATGGAGACCGGCCGCCGGAAGTTCGGCGCCATGCTGGGTGACTGGGCGGAGATCGGCTGCAACGCAGTGCTGAACCCGGGCACCATCGTCTGCAGACACGCCAACGTGTATCCCACCAGCTGCGTCCGCGGCATCATTCCGGAGAATTCCATCCGCAAGGACAACGGCGACGTGGTCCCCAAGCACGAATAAACAGGTCTTCGGCCTGCGGGCTGTCCGCATGCCGGCGCCTTTCGTTTCGTTAAAAAATAATTGAATATAGAGGGCAGCCAAGCTGCCCGAGGAGGCAAAATGAAAGTTATCATTGGTTCCGAGCAGGAAATCGCTCAAATGGCAGCACAGCAGTACGTAGAGCTTCTGCAGAAGAAGCCCAACGCGGTACTGGGCGGCGCAACCGGTTCCACGCCGCTGGGTCTGTATGCGGAGCTGGCAAGACTGAACAAGGAAGGGGTCATCTCCTTTAAGGACGTTACCACTTTCAATCTGGATGAGTACGTTGGTCTGGGCGGCGACCACGACCAGAGCTACCGCTACTTTATGGACCACAACCTTTTCGATCATATCGACATCGACAAGGCCAATACCCATGTTCCCGACGGCATCAATCTTGAGAACATCAAGACATACGATGCACAGATCGAGGCGGCGGGCGGCATCGACCTGCAGATTCTGGGCATCGGCGTGGACGGCCACATTGCGTTCAACGAGCCGGGTACCCCCTGGGATTCCCTCACCCACGTGGTAGAGCTGGAGCAGAACACCAGAGAGGTCAACGCCAGATTCTTCAACAGCATCGACGAGGTCCCCACCCATGCGGTTACCATGGGCATTAAGTCCATCATGCACGCGCGCTCCATCATTCTGATGGCCATCGGCGAAAACAAGGCCGACGTGGTGGAAAAGATGATCAACGGTCCCATCGACACCCAGGTTGCTGCATCCATTCTGCAGCTCCACCCGGATGTAACCATTTATCTTGACCCTGCAGCGGCAAGCAAACTCAGTAAGTAATATATAACCGGCAGATTCCAAAGACGAGGCAATGCCCCGGCTCTGGGGCTGCCGGTTTTTTTAGAAATATTATGAATACCGATTTGTTATGCGAAATAAGAGAATGGAATCTACAAAATCAAAACTTTTTGCACTTTTTATACTTCTTGTTGTTGCGCTGTCCGGAAGTGCGAGAATCATGAATAGTACGGGCACTTCTGTATCGGAATTGATTTTTAATGAGGTTGAGGAGATTTCTTTCAATTTTATCAGCGTTCCCGAAGAACCGCAAAACTGTATTATTCCGATCGTCAAGAAGAGATAATCAACTATATCAGATTGATAAAAGTGGTGAGATATTCGGGGCCTTTTTTGAAACGGAGTACGATGGATTTGTGCTTTACTGCAGAAGATGATTTCTTTCTGTATGTCAGTGATAAATACATTGTATATGTACAACCATCTTTTCCCAGTCCTATATACCGTTATTATGAAGTGAAATCAGAAATAGATTTTACATATTTGATGTCGTTGGTTTACTGAAAGGATGTGTTTATGAAAGGTTTTATTTCATTGTTGCTTTGTTTTTCTATTAGTACTTTCATTTCCTATTGATTGTTTAGCTTTTTTGGTATCGCTGTGGGAAAGATGATTAACGGCCCCATCGACACTCAGGTGGCAGCATCCATTCTGCAGCTGCACCCGGATGTAACCGTTTACCTTGACCCTGCTGCGGCAAGCAAGCTGAGCAAGTAAACGTTAAAAGAGGAGAAAATTCGAAATGAAAAGAAAATTGTTAATTATAGGTCTGATGGTTTTCCTGCTGCTGCTTTGTTCCTGCGATAAGACGGAGGAAGATGCGTCCGTGAACGCCATAGATTTCAAAGGCTATTCTGCGTCGGAGATTATGGATTGGGCAAGGGAAAACAACGTCGCATCGAGTATCCGCTTCGTTTATGTTTCCGATGATATCGGGGCAGCGTTCGGCGATGTGCTCCTCCAGAGCGTGGAGCCGGGCAAGCCGATCTCCGATGAAGGAATCGAGATTACCCTTTCACAGGGAAACCTGCTTCTTTCCGGCAGCGGGTCCGAGGTTGGGATTCCCAATGTAATCGGAAAGAGTCTTTCCGACGCCAAAGCCGAGCTGGAAGCGCTGGGTCTTTCGGTAGACAGCAAGTACGAATCTTCCGCGGAGGCAAAGGATACGGTTTTACTGTCCGATCCGCTTCCCGGCATGAGCGCAGCAGAGGGCAGCAAGGTTCTGCTGACCCTTTCTTCCGGCGAACGCCGCAGTCCGAGACTGTCTGTACTTCTGGATATTCCGTCAACCGGACAGGAAAACAATATGATTAAAGCGTATGTGGACGGCGAGCTGGACAGATTGAAAACGGTTTGCCTGGATGCGTCCGTGCAGCGCAGAACCTTTTACTTTTACGGTTCCGGCGTGCAAACGGTAAAATTTACCGTCAACAACGAATTCCTGGCTGAATACACCTTGGATTTTGATAAGGAAACGGTGAAGAAATAACGACAGATGATGATCGGCAAGAACGAAGAAGTTCTTGCCGATTTTTCGTAAATAGAAACCCTGCTTTAAGCGCAGGTTTGGTTTTTCGATGCTAAGAAAGCTCGCAGGGAAGGGGACTCTTCGCTTGGAGAATTGCATCAAGAATGCATTCTGCTGTGTCGGCGGCGAAAGGCACTGCCGTTGTTTCGAAGCTGAAGAACAGATTTTTTCCCGGCGCGAGTCCCGCTTTCAAATAGCGGTTTATTTTTCGGCAGGCATCGTCGCAGTAATCCGGCGTATCCATCAGTCCGAAATGCTCCCAGTAGATCAATTTCTTTGTTCTTGGGTGAAGAATGGTGAAGTCCGGGTAGACGGGCGGCTTGCCGTCGTTCAGGTCTAAACGGCATTCATTTCGATAAAGAATTCCCCGGCTGAAAAGCAAATCCGAAATAATCATTTCCGATTTGGATCGAACGGGGTATCCTTTTTTTGTTTCTAAAATCAGGGCATCACTGTGGTAAGGATTTGCGGGATAGCTTGCTTCTGCCCAGCTTTGATCCAAAGCGGCGCCGGTTTGTACCAGATTTGCATTGAGTTTCTGCAGCTCCGGCGGAAAAGTTTCCGCAATTTCTGCAGCGTCCCTGCCGCTGTGTAGCTGAAGAAAGCTGTTTGCTGCCGACAAGTTTTTCTTCATGATCGGCAGCGCGTTTTCTGCCAACCGCTTGTTTGAATACTGCCGCAGCTGCCGGGAATTTCTCCGGATATAGGTCGTGGTTCTGCGGTTTTGATTGGTTTGCCGGACTGCGTAGTAATATTTGCTGCCGCGCTGTTCGATTTTCAAGTGCCCCGCCGGGGCGTTTTCAAGGACCTTCTCCATTTGCGAAATTTTGGATACCAGTGTATCGCGATATTTTTGAATTAATGCGATGTAGTACATAAGAGTTTTGTGATTGCTTTGCACTCCGCTGCAAAAGATAAATTAAAATGGAAATATTTTACAGTCCTATTATAACGCACGATTTTGGATTTGTAAATATATGGAAGGATAAAAACTCTTGCGGGTGTTGGTTTATTTGCAGATTTTCACCCAGTGTCGCTTTATGTATGCGGGTGGGACCATGTAAAAGAGGATGGCTTCACCCAATAAGCGGGCTCGCATTCAATTGGGACCACATTTTGGGCATGATTTGGATGATTTTTCACCCAACGAGTGGTTCATGCGGTGCTTGGACACATAAAAAGACCCTTGGACTTGCCAAGAGTCTCTAAAATCTATGCCCAATCTATTGTGTCTCCGCATGATGGGTGAAGGCTTCGAAAAATAATAGTAGAATTCTGTGCCCACAGGGGCCTTTTAATGCAGTTTGGGTGAAACGCGCAGGGTTGCAATTGTAAACTAATATGCCCACCGAAGTCGCCCGATACAGTTTGGGTGAAAAGCAATGGCTTGCAATCGTAAAATCTATGTCCAATGGGGCCCTCGCTGCAGCGGCGCCTTACAGCTCTTCTTCGCTGAGCACCTTGTAACCGGCGGCCAGCAGGGCGTCTGTGGTCACCCCGTTGCCGGGAACCTTCGTGCCGGAAAAGCTGCCGTCATAAATCAGGCCTTTGCCGCAGCTGGGGCTGCCGGACTTGAGAATGGCATAGTCGACGCGGTTGATTTCCGCAATCCGCAGGGCAATTTCCACACCACGGGCGTAGTTTTCGCTGACGTCGGTGCCGTCGTTCATGATCAGTGCGCGGGGCCGGGCCATCGCTTCGCCTTCCGCTCCGGCTTGCAGCGGCAGATTGCCGTCCGGGCTGTTCAAAAACAGCGGCAGAACAACGCCTTCTGCATCGCGTTGGCGTTCGGAGGGGTTCCGGGGCGTGGTTAAGCCGCCCATCTGCTCGGGGCATACGGGGATCAGCACGTTTTCCGGGTCTTCGGCCAGGGCCAGCACCTTTTCGCAGGGCTTGGAGGCCCCGTCATATCTGCATTGGCAGCCTAAAAGGCATGCGCTTACTAAAATCTTTGCCATAATCTATCCTTTTGCGGCCGGGCAGGTTTCGCCGTTCGCCGCTATTCCTTGTCGTAAAGCGTAACGGAAGTGACGCCGTCGGTCTGTGCAAAGCAGACCTTTACCACTTCCTTCTGAGAGGTGGGTACGTTTTTGCCCACGTAATCCGGCTTGATGGGCAGCTCCCGGTGACCCCGGTCGATCAGCACCGCCAGACCGATCTTGGCGGGCCGTCCCAGGTCGAAGATGGCTTCGATGGCCGCCCGGATGGTGCGGCCGGTGTAGGGCACATCATCCACCAGAATGACTTCCCTGCCGGTAATGTCCACGCCGAACTGAGCGCCGGTAACGGTGGGGTCGTCGTTCACGTGGGTCAGGTCGTCCCGGTAGAAAGTAATGTCCAGCTCGCAGACCGGAATCTGCGGGCCGCCGTGGGCCAGTATTTTGGATGCCAGAACTTTCGCCATGGGAATGCCCCGGGTTTTGATGCCCACCAGCACCAGATTAGCCGGATCCGCACATTTTTCGATGATTTCGTAGGACAGGCGGGTGAGGGCGCGCTCCACCGCGGTTTCGTCCATCAGCTGAACTTTTGCTTTCATAGGTTCTTCCTCTCTTTTCTATATTTTATATTGAGAAAAACTTTTTTTCAATACGCCCGCCTTGAAACGGAGCGCTTTCGGGTCTAATATATAAAAAGAAGAAAACAGGAGGTCAAAATGGAAGATTTTCTTAAGAACGTAACAATATTCGATCATCCGCTGATCAAGCACAAAGTGTCTCATCTCTGCGACGTACATACCGGTTCCAAGGAGTTCTGCGAGCTGGTAGGCGAGCTGGCTACCCTGATGGGTTACGAAGCCCTCAAGGATCTGCCCTTAAAGGACGTGGAGATTCAGGCGCCGCTTTCCAAAATTACCACCCCGGTTCTGGCCGAGGACTTTACCATCGTTCCCATTCTGCGCGCAGGCCTGGGCATGGTGGACGGTCTCCGCTCCCTGTCCCCCACGGCAAAGGTGGGCCACGTGGGACTCTACCGCGACGAAGAAACTCTTCAGCCTGTTACCTATTATTTCAAGCTGCCGGTGGACGTAGCCGACGGACAGGTCATTATCGTTGACCCGGCCCTGGCCACAGGCGTTTCCGCGGACGCTGCCATCAAGTACGTAAAGGAAGCCGGCTGCACCCGCATTAAGATGATGTGCATCTTTGCGGCAAAGCAGGGTCTGGAACTGCTGTACAAGAACCATCCGGACGTGCAGATCTACTGCGCCAACTATTCCGACCAGCCCCTGAACGAAAAGGGCTACATCCTGACCGCTGCCGGAGATGCCGGTGACCGTGTCTGCGGCACCTGCTCCTACAAGCCGGCGGAATAGACCGGGGCGAAGCGCTGCCGTAAGAATACAGACCGCAGCGAAATTCACCGCAAAAATATATGTAGAAATGTACGAAAAGGGTCCTCTGTTTCTTGACAGAGGACCTTCTTTTTGTTATCATAACACGAATGCAAAATACATGAACTTTAATCCAATACAGAGATATTGGCAAGGTCGTATGCAGTAGACGAAAAGCGGACTTTATTCTGCCTTGCCAAGCTTCGGCAAGGCGTTTTTTTATGTGTTTTGCGGGTAAAATTTCATCCAGATGTTT
>JAZUDB010000135.1:0-8189 GCA_045639385.1 Anaerovoracaceae bacterium
TATAACTTCCCCACGGGAACCCTGGCCAATGCGATTACTTACTATATGCAGCAGAAGGACGAGGTGTACAAGCTGCGCTTTGTCAACCGGCTGGACATGTACACCAGCGGTATCGTTATCGTGGCGAAAAATTCCCACGCACAGGACCGGATTTCCGTGCAGATGCAGGAAAATACCACGGTCAAGCAGTATCTGGCCATCGTGCACGGGGTAATGGAGGGCAGCGGTACCGTGGACCTTCCCATCGATAAGGACCCTAACCACAAAGCCCGGCGCATGGTTACCCCGGACGGTTACCCCTCGGTGACCCACTGGGAGGTGCTGGAGACTTTCCCCGGCATCCGATACGGGCAGATTGAGGGCTTTTCTCTGCTGCGCCTGAAGCTGGACACGGGACGCACCCATCAGATCCGGGTGCATCTGACCCACCTGGGGCATCCCATTGTGGGCGACGAACTTTACGGACAGCTTTACGGTTATGAAGTGCAGCCGGAGTGGATGCCCCGGCAGGCTTTGCACGCAGCCCATCTGGAGATCTCCCATCCGGTGACCGGTGAAAAGATAGTCGCAGACGCACCGCTGCCGGAAGATATGCAGAAGTGTCTGGAAACATTGAGAAACTGGACGGAAGGATAGACTATGAACATAATACTTGCCAGCGGATCGCCCCGGCGCAGGGAGCTTCTGGGTAAAATCACTCCGGATTTTACCGTGCAGACCGCCCCGGTGGACGAACGCAGTATAGAAAACAGAATCGAAGAAGAACTGAAAGGGCGGCCCATGACCGAGGTGGCGGAGTCTATGGTGCAGCAGCTTTCCCGGGCCAAGGCCTTTGCGGTTTACGAAGCCCTGGGATGTCCTGCGGACACGGTAATCATCGGCGCGGACACGGCGGTTGCGGTGCACGACGAAATCATGGGTAAGCCGGCAGACCGGGAGGATGCGGTGCGCATGCTGCGCAAGCTGTCTCTGGAAGTGCAGATGGTATACACCGGGGTCACGCTGATCAAGAACGGGCAGGCGAATACCTTTGCGGAGGCTTCTCCGGTATATTTCTGGCCCCTGGACGAAGCTCAGGAATCCCGGATCCAGGCGTACTGCGATACCGATGAGCCCTACGACAAGGCGGGTGCCTACGGCATTCAGGCCATCGGCTTTGATCTGGTGGACCATTACGAAGGCGAAATGGACAATATTATGGGCTTTCCCACGGCTCGGGTACGCGCCGCACTGGAAAACATATAAAACATCTTGAATATGTTAAAAGAAACATATATACTCTAAAATGAACTTGTTCATTTAGGAGTATATATTATGCCAAGACAGCTTACAGATCTTGAAGATACAATCAGAAAAAAGGGCAGAGAACTTCTGTTTACGGAAGGATACTCTGCTTTTTCTATGCGCCGGATTGCCGGAGAATGCGGTATTGCGGTGGGTACTCTGTACAATTACGTGCAGAGCAAAGAGGATCTGCTGGCCCGGATTGCCCTGGAAGACTGGCAAAAGGCGGCACAGCGCATTCGGGAAAAGATTTCCCCGGATACGGATTTTACCGACGGTATGCTGGAGATTTACAGGGAGATTACGGAATTCAGAAATATGTATACTTCCATGTTTTCGCTGTATTCCGCCCAAGGCGGTTCCGGAGGGACCGTGGCGGCTTATCATCCCCAGCTGCACAAGGAAGTCTGCGGCTTTATCGAGCCTCTGCTGCCTGTTCTTGCGGAGGATAAAAAGTCTGCGGTGCTGCCCGTGCTGGGAGAGCTGATTCTTTCCTGTGCCACCCACAGCGAAATCAACGAAGAAAAGTTAAAAGCATTTTTATCGATGTTCTGTATAGGAGGTAAATAATGAGTAGTTTTAAAGATTTGAGAGTGGTAGACAATTTCTATCAGACTTCGCTGTTCTTCCCCATGCCCACGGTTCTGGTCAGCACCCTGGCAGAGGACGGCTCCACATCCATCGGACCCTACAGCCTGGTACAGCCTTATTACATTGCAGGCAAGGATTATTACGCCATGCTGCTGAACTGCCGGAACTCTTCCAACACCGCCCAGCATCTGCTCAGAAACGGCAAGTGCGCCTTAAACTTTGTGGAAGACGGCAAGAAAACCTTTAAGGAAATCGTGCGTCTCGGCTGGCCGGGAGATACACCGGCGGAAAAGATGAAGGACTGCACGTTCCAGCTGGAAGAAGGTCTGATGTCGGAGGCTCATCCGGACGAAAAATTCCCGAAGGTAGTGAAAGATGCGGTGCAGGTAATCGAATGCACCTGGATGCGGGAACTGGACAACGCCCAGGATGACAAGCCCGGCGAACTCAACGGTTATCCGGGACCTTACCACGATTTCAACGGAATTACCTCCGAATTCGGTTCCACCTTTATTCTGCGCATCGATAAGATCCTGATGAAGGAAAAGTATTATAACGCCATTATCAACGGAGTAAAATCCAAAGATTTCCCCCATCTGCCCGTGGACTACGGTTACCGTGACAGCAAGAACTTCTGGTATATCCGCCACAGCCGGGCGATTCCGGAAATTCTGCCCATCCGTGCCACCACCATTTCCAGCGTACGCTATGCAGCGGACCGCATCGATGACAAGATCAAGTTTACCGATGAGGCCTGCGCCAAGCTGGTCAACGTACCCCGTATTTTCCTGCCCACAGCCCTGAAAGGCTGTATCGAATGGGCCAAAGAGCACGGCGTAACGGAGATTACCGCAGAACACATGGATATTATCAACCACAAGCGTTCCAAGGAAAAGAACAAGTAAAGGAGAAAGACCGTGAACAAGAAAGTAGCGAAGGCTCTGTCCGCAGAGCGTGCAAAGCTGTTCCGGGATCAGGCCAATTTCCGCAGAACCGAAAGGGTACCGCACTTTGCCAGCGCGGTTACCTGGAAGGTCTTTGATGCGGGATACACCCTGGACCGGGCGCTGACCGATCATGACGTTATGGAAAAGTGCGTCCGGCACTTCCTGGAAACTTATTATGTGGACGGCCTGATCGATACCGGCATCCGCAACCAGTTTGAGGTCATGCAGGAGTTCGGTTCCGACGGCTACTACTATTACACACCGGACGTGGTGGGCATTCACGATCACGCATTCTGCACCGTGGACACCATGATGGAGTATCTGGACGATCCGGTAAAATACGCCTGGACCAAGCTGCTCCCCGCAAAATACGGCAGCGACTGGGCAAACAAGAGCCTGGATACCTGGAAGAAGACCTTTAAGGCTTACAATTCCTACACCTTCTTCGTGATTCATATGGCCGGCGTTTCCGGAGAATACGGTATTCCGGTGACTGCTCCCAACAATCCTTCCAAGGGTGCCATCGATTTCGGTATTGAGGCACTGGAAGCCAATATTCTGGGCATTAAGCAGCTGTCCGTGGCCCTGCGCAGAAATGCGGATCTGATTGAAGAGTTCTGCAGAAAATTCGACGCAGAGCACATCGATCCGGTGGTGGAAAAGGCTCTGGCTTCCGACGGTCAGAACCCCAAATACTGCTGGGATGCTTCCCTGATGATGCTGGCTCACAATATCATGAGTCCGGTTCAGTTTGAGCGCTTCTACTATCCGTCCTTAAAGAAGCTCTGGGATGCCTACGAAAGCAAGGGCATGAACGCCCGCATCTTTACCGAGGGAAAAACCCTGGGCTTTAAGGATTATTTCAGCGATTACAAGAAGGGCACACTGACCTTCCATCTGGAGCTGGATGACCCCTTCGAATTCCGCAAAGAACTGCCCAATATTGCCATTATGGGCGGTCTGACCACGGATCTGCTGTCTTCCGGCACACCGGAGGAATGCGTAAAGCAGGCCAAGCTGCTCTGCGACGAGCTGGCGCAGGAAGGCGGCTTTATTTTAAGCGAAAACAAGATGATGTCCTACCGCAACGACTGCAGCAGCAAAAACTATCTGGAACTGTGCAATTTCATGCGGGATTACAGAATATAGGAGGCGGAAATGGCGGATTTTGATTATACGAGCTATCCGGAAGGATACGAAAAACTGCAGAAAAAAATGATTCCGTTCTACCTGCGGCCGGCAAAGAAGATGCTCATGCGGCTGTTTATGCAGATTTTAACGGATGACTAGGGAGGAAACTATGGCAGAAAATAAAACAGGCGGCAAGGAAGGCTTTACCCTGGGCCTTGCGCTGCTGGATGCGGTTCCCGTGGTGGCTTTCGGGGTGGACATGATGCTTCTCTCCAAGCCTCTGGGCAGCAAAATCTTCCTTCTGGGGGCTTTTCTGGCCCTCTGCGGCGGACTTTGCATGGTTATCTATAAAATCGTTCTCAGCGTCTTTCAGAAGGATTATCCGGTGTGCAAAAAGATGTTCCCCATCTTTATGGGAAGCGGCTGGCTGGTGATGATCGTGGCAGCCATTCTGGCAAGAAAGAACATTCACCTTGCGGGTATCTGGAAGGCCATCTGCACCATGCCGGCAACCCTGTTCTTCGTGCTGGGACTTTGCTTTTTCGTCGCGTTTATCGTGTATTTTAAGACCAGGTTCAACGCGGACAACGCAAAAGATAACTGGGTGGAAGAAATCCTCAACGCAGGCGCTCAGGTGTGCATGATGATTGCGGTGATCCTGTCGGTATAGCGTCAGATCAAAGAACAAAAGAGGAAAGGCAGCAGGGAAAAATTCCTGCTGTCTTTTTGTATATAGCTCCCGCAATAGCCGCGTGGATTCTTGTTCTTGAATAGGACATGGGTTTCATATATAATTTAATGTCCCGGATGACGGGCAAAATGTTAAAGGTCTTTTTACAGAGGAAGATAGTTGAAGAAAAGAAAAGGGTTTAAAAAAGTACTTGCGGTGCAGGGAATACTTCTCGGAATACTTGTTATTGCCTGGGGTATTATCTGGCATTACCATTCTTCACCGGAAGGTTATATAGAGATGGATACGAATAATCCTCTCATAGTGGGTGAGACTCTTCTTTGCGCTCACAGAAGCGGGGGCGGAGTTTATCCGGAAGAATCTCTTCCGGCTTTTCGCAACTGCGCAGAATCCGAGGATTTTCATACCGACTATTTTGAATTCGATCTGCACCTGACAAAAGACAATCATCTGGTGCTGATGCACGATGACAGTCTTGACAGAACTACAGACAGCAGCACCGTATTCGGAAAAAACGGAACTGTTGTAAGAGAAAAGACTCTGGAAGAACTTAAAATGCTCAATATAGGGGCAAAGTTTGTGACGGAAGACGGTGATATGCCGTATAGTATTTATAGTGGAGCAGACGTCCCCGACGATCTTCGCATCCTTACTTTGGAAGAAGCGTTAGATTATCTTACCGGAATAGATGATTATCACTATATCATAGAGATAAAAGACGGAGGGGAAGACGGCAGACAATCGGCGGATATACTCTACGCAGAACTGAAAGCCAGAAATCTTCTTGATTCGGCGCTCATATGCTCTTTTGATGATGATATTTTAGAGTATGTAGACAGCAGATATCCCGATGCCAAAAGGGGCGCAGGGGTATCGGAGGCCTTGGCGTTTGTCGGCGCCGCAGTTTTACGCGATGAAGATTATGTTGCCCGCTGCGATGCAGTGCAGCTTCCGTACGGAGACCCGAAGGAATCCAAAGGGCTCAATTTGGGGCTTGTTAGTTTTGTAAACTACGCGCATGCCCATGATATAGCCGTTCAGTACTGGACCATCAACGACGTGGAGGATATGAAATACTTAAGATCCATACACGTAGACGTTATTATGACAGATTATCCCGAAAAACTTGCAGAGATACTTGATTAGCAAGGCTTAACATTTTCGGGCATTTGAGAATAAAAGGAGAAAACAATGAAAAAACACAAAGCAAGAATCGCGGTCGCAATGATTATGCTGCTTCTTGTATGTGCAGGCACATGCAGCATTTTCGCCGACGGCGACGGGCTTGCCGCAGCGCCGGCAGCACAGCACACGCACGAGGGATGGACCCCATGGGGCGATGCAGCGTCTGAAAAGACCGCACTTCCTTCCGAAAGCGGATCCTATTACCTGACAAGTGATATCGTGCTTTCAAGTACACATACCTGGTCTCAGAAGGAAATTAAGCTCTGCCTTAACGGACACAGTATAAGCCTTGCTGCGGCAGAAGGACCTGTCATCAATTTGGAGTTTAATACGAACTTCAGTCTTTATGACTGCAGCGAAACGGAAAGATTCTTTAAGACCGTAAGCGGCGGTGTATGGGAAGATGCCGGAACACAGGCTCCTGCAGGAACCGTTATTGCTCTGGAAGACTATAACTACAACACGGCAAACGGTACCTATGTAAAGACAACGGGCGGCTGCATCACCGGCGGTAAAGCAGCCGGAATCCGTATGCACGATTCCAAAACCTGCTGGGTATATATATACGGCGGCAATATCGTAGGAAATACAAACACTAACCGCGGCGGCGGTATTGACTGCAATTGCGGCAAAATTGAAATCTGCGGCGGAAGCATTTCCGGAAACTATACAGAATCCTGGGGCGGCGCTATCGGATACGGTGAGGGTGACATGGATTATCTCCTCGGCAGATACCATGAACTTAATGTGCT
This sequence comes from Anaerovoracaceae bacterium, assembly GCA_045639385.1. Taxonomy (GTDB): domain Bacteria; phylum Bacillota; class Clostridia; order Peptostreptococcales; family Anaerovoracaceae; genus RUG13409. Next base: position 6,582 of record JAZUDB010000135.1, read on the forward strand.
TGGCGGAAGCCTTACCGGAAACAGTTCAAAAAGTTACGGCGGTGCTGTATCTGTGCTTTCCGGCGGCAGAACAACCATAAGCGGAGATGCCCTTATCAACGGCAACAGAAGCGGTAACTACGGCGGCGGTATTTACGCCGACGGAAAACTCATTGTTGAAGGCGGAACCATTAAAGGAAATAAAGCCAATACCTGGGGCGGCGGACTTTATGCAGCTTCTCACGGCACCATCGAAATGTCTGACGGCCTTTTGAGCGCAAATACCGCATCCAAAGGCGGCGGTATCTATGACAATAAAAAAACAACAATTACCGGAGGCACGATAAGCGATAACTCCGCTACATACGGCGGCGGTATCTATGTAGGTGTAAATGCCGATTTTGCAATTAAGAATGCAAAAGTAGTTGGAAACAGAGCCGGAAAATACGGCGGCGGTATCGATATTGACACCGACGGAAAAACAAGCGTTATCAGTACTGAAATTACCGGAAACTCCGCAGGAGTATCCGGCGGCGGTATCGGATGGGCAAGCGAAAATACCGTATTCGGCGGAAATACCAAGGTCACAGGAAACCTTTCCGTGGGAAGTGCAAACAACGTACTTATTTCCACAGATCACTATATCACTCTTGCCGAAGGCGGCGATGCACTCACAGGCGATGCCAAGATCGGTATCAGTGTACAGGATTTTGCAAGCAATCCGCTGCGCAGATTTACCGTAAGCGGAACAGATTCCGACCGCAAGTTCTTTGTATCTGATGATACAAGTGCAAACTACGGTCCGTGGTATGACGAGAACGGATATCTGAATATCGAACTGCTCCACGTCCATAAGGATGCAAACGGCAAAGAATACAACTTCTATCCGTGGAATAATGCGGCAGCTCTTCCGGACGGAGGAAGATGGTTCCTTACATCTGACGTCACTCTGACAAGAGACTGGCAGCCTAAGAACGATACCATGCTTTGCCTCAACGGACATGTTGTCTCCTCTGCAAGAGAGAATTGTTTCTGGCTCGAAGAAGTAAATCTTTCTATCTTCGATGATGAGGACAGCGCGGTTCAATACTTTAAGTATTCCAAGAGCGATGCCTGGACTTATCTCGGAACAGGCGCTCAGAAGAATGCCATAGACATTAAGGACTTCTCTTTGGAGAAAACTCCGGAAGGCAGCATCATAGCCATGCACGGCGGCCTTATCACCGGATACAACATGTTTATTCATGACTACAGTGACTATGCCGATCCGAACAAAGTGACTGTAGATATATACGGCGGAAATATTGCCGGTATCGGATCTGATTATTCAGAACCTGTCAATATGCAGGGCGATGTATGCTTTAACATGTACGGCGGAAATATTGCCGGAAACTTCTTCCCATACGGAGACATCGTATGCTCACGCCTGGGCGAACTTCATATCTTCGGCGGAAATATTACCGGAAATATTGCTTCGGGAGCTGCTGTATACTCCGGAAGCGGCAACGCTTGCAGCATTGAAGGCAGCGCATTCATTCATGACAACGTAACCGAAAAGGGCGGCGTATTCGCAGATGGCTGCGACCTTAGCTTAGGCGGAAATGCTAAAGTTACCGGAAACGCAACATC
>JAZUDB010000136.1:0-10049 GCA_045639385.1 Anaerovoracaceae bacterium
GCTTCGTCGATGACCACCACAATCTTGCGGTTTAAGCCGTACTTTTCGTTGTAAGCACGGTTCTTGATAATTTCGTTGTCCAGATATTTCAGTACCAGCAGCATCTGGGCGTTGGCCACGGCGGAGTTGCGGTTGGCCAGCAGGCTCTGGAAGTTGAACACCACGAAGTTTTCTTCCGTGGTAATGCTGGAGGGGCCGTTCCAGATGACCGCGTTTCTGCCGCCGGTGGCGAACTTGGAAACGTAGTTCATCAGAGTGCGCAGCATGGTGCGGATGTAATCGTTGTCCGTGCGCTGGAATTCCCGCAGGATTTCGTCGTACAGATCGTCGAATACCGGGTAGTCCTCCGGCTTTAAGAAGGACAGGTCCGTTTCGCTGTTGATGCCCTTGTTCATGTAAATTCTGTCCACCAGCATGTTCAGGTATTCCAGGGAATCCTTGTCGCAGTCCGGCAGAATCTGGCGGAAGAATTCCTCCAGGAACTGCAGATGGGCGGCGTAGCTGCTGGCGTCGGAGCCCTCTTCTTCGTCCTCCAGACCGGCAATGATCTGGAAGGGGTTCAGGCGGCCGTACTGGGCGTTGCCCACGTTGATGCACTTGCCGTTCAGGTTCTTTGCCAGGGTGGTATATTCGTCTTCCGGGTCCAGAACGAAAATCTTGGCGTCGTCTGCGGCCAGATTGGCCAGCAGGTCTTTGGTGGCGAAGGATTTACCGGAACCGGACTTACCCACGATCACCATGTTGGAGTTGACCCGTTCGGAACTGCGGGCGAAGAAGTCCACGAATACCGGAACACCGTCGTCGGAACCCAGCTGCACGCCCTTTTCATCCATCACGTGGGGGAAGACCCAGGGGAAGGCTGCGCCCACGGTGTTGGAAGGAATGCCTCTGCCCTGATTGGCCAGAGGGTCGTAGCCGGAAACCTGCGCTCCGATGTAGGCCACGGCCTGGTTGAATTCCATATTGTTCAGGCGGAAGCCGGCTTCACTCCAGCTGCGGCGCACCGCCTTTTTCATATTGGTAATGCGTGCCCGGAAAGAAGGCTTCTCCAGATCCGGGTACTTGGGATTTTCGCTGTTGGAGACCACGTCATAAGCACTTACGTAAACGTTTACGTCCAGCAGGGTTTCGTTGTCGCCCTGCAGGGTGGTCAGCAGGTTCTGCAGGGTTTCCAGATGGGTCTGGGCTTCCAGTGCTGCAGAATCGGTCCGGGCGCTGGCCACGGTGGCCCGCAGCTCGGAAATGGAGCGGTCGATGGCATTAATGGCCTTACCGCTGTCCATGGGCTTCATTTTAACCACGACCTTGGTGGAAGGATAGGTCATGAGAGAAGCCAGCCAGGCGTCCCCGACGATGGTGGGATAGGTCACCACGTGGAAATTGTGGGTGACCACCTTGTCCACCAGGGACACTCTGGGCCGGAATTCCACGGAAGAAGGCATGGCCCAGAGAGCGTATTCTTCTTCGCGGATTTTATTCAGGTCGGACTCGTTAAAGTCCAGGGTGTTGGAATATTTGAGAAACAATGCCAGTTCCCGGGAATCCAGTCTCCGGGGCAGCATTTCGCCGCGCCGCAGGCAGTCCTCCGCAATGCGGACCGTGTTGTCCAGCTGCCGCTTGTCAGAATCGAAAAGCACCAGGTAATAGCAGGGAACGATAATTTTATTGTCGGAACGCAGCCGCAGCAGGGTGTTGATGCGGTCGTAAACCACGGCCACTCTGGACTTTAATTCCTCCTCGCTGATAAAGGCCTCTTCGTAGGACTTGCGCAGCTCGTCCAGCTTGGCATATTCGTTGGTTACGTAGGCGTCGTAGTCTATGGGTCTTTCGATTTTCACGATGTTGGCGCTGTAATCCGGATTGATCATGCGCAGCACCGAACCCACACCGTTTTCGATGGATGCGGTTCTGCGGTATTCGCTGAAGAAGCGAAATTCCACGCAGGGAATTTCCAAAGCGGCGCCGAAATACTGTCCGCCGTATTCAATATATCCGTCCTTGATTCCGGTAAAGGCGGACAGATCCTTCATTTCGCCCCATTCGGCAGAGGCATTGCGCTGAGCGATTCTTTCCTGCTTCTTTTCGGCGGACTGGTTGGCCCGCTTCAGCCAGATGGCGTCTTCCTGTTCCTTGGTCAGCTTCTTGCTCTTTAAAAGCTTGTCGTCCGCTTTGCGTTCCGCCTTTTCGGCCTTCCGGCGCGCCCGTCTTTCTTCGGCGCTTTCTTCCGGCGGAAAATCATCGTCTTCCGTTTTGTCCGGAAACAGTTCGTCGAAATATACGTTGTATTCGCCCCGCTCCCGGATGTCGAAAAGCTTTTCGTCATCCAGGGTCTTGCTGAACTTTCTGCCGTACCCGAAATGCCGGATAATTCGGATCAGGTACAGGTAGTTGGGTTCGTTGTCAAATCTGGAAAGAAGAACCGCCCAGAAGATAAAGTGCACCGCAAGAATTACCATCTTTGCAGGCAGATTGGAGACCACAATCAACGCGGTCATAATCAGCGCAATGGCGGCCACCAGCATATCCCAGAGGCTGACGCCCCGGAACACTTCGATCTGGACTTTTGTTTTACCCGGAATAATTCTCATCTGATTCTTAAATTCCTAAATTACTTACGTTTCGTTTGATTTATGGGTTGTAAAAAACCGCTGCCGGTTTGCTTGCTGTTATCCGTTGGGACCCGCAGGATCCTGCATCACCGGATTTTCTGCCGGAGGCGGTGCTGCGGTATTGGCCGCAATCGTGCCCAGATAGGACCGCATATCGTTGCGGAAGTCCGTGGTATTCCGTTCATTTGCTGCGTCCTTGATTTCTTTTGCCTTTGCGTCATCCTGGGCCTGCGTGGTAAAGCCGTGCAGAATGCCGCCGCCGATACCGCCCTTATCCCGCAGGGCCTGGCCGAAGTTCTTTACGCCGTCTCCGATCTTTTTACCCACGGTGGAAAGTCCCGTGGCATCGGAAAGCGCACTCAGTCCGAAGCCGCCCACTGCCTTGCCGGCACTCAGGGCACCCTTGGCTATGCCGCCTGCAATGGAAAGACCCTTGCCCACGGCGCCGCTGCCCACATCGCCGGCCATAATGGACTGGTATCCGGCGTTGTCTGCCAGAATACCGCTGATCATGCCGCTGGCCTTCTGTGCCGTGAAGCAGATGCCTACGATAATGACTTCCTTGGCAATCATATTCTTGATGGCATCGTCGAAAAGTACCAGGTCTCCGCTGAGCACGATGGGCAGGAATACGATCAGCAGTCTTACGGCAATGACCGTTCCGAAAATGGACAGACTCTGAATGACGAATGCGGTGCACCACTGCTTGAATTTTCCGCCGTCATCCAGCGGCATTACGGAGATAAATCCCGGCGCGGTAATGTACAAAAGGATAATATTGAAAATGCGGGCGACGCAGTTGATCAGGATCTTCATGAATTCCAGAATCAGAATGCAGATGATCAGGATCACCGCCATGTGATCCCAGTCGCCGAAGCTGACGCTGAAATAATCCTGCACATCGTCCAGGTCATAGATGTTCTTATCTCCCACGTAGAAAGGACGGCGGATGCTGTCCTGAACGTCGGGGTTCTTGTTGTATTTTCCGTTCTTGGCAGCGCTGAAGCTGGCAGCCAGCATCACGGTTTTGCCCAATGCGGATTCATCGGATTTGGAAGTATATCCTCTGTAGTAGCTCTGCAGGGGAATAAAGCGGGAATCCGTGCGGATTCTGTCCACCACGCCGGTAATGGCGTTGGTAACCGCCTCATTGTAAATGTCCAGCGGAAGATCTTCCGTAACGTCTGCCGCCAGATAGATCTGACGGAGCGCATACTGCCAGGAAGACCGGGATTCCGCGGTGACGGAATAGTCGTAGTCGAACACTCTGTTTCTGGAAAGAATGTAAAGATCTCCCCGGACGGAATTGAAACAGCTGTTGATATTGACCCTGTTGTTGAAGGACGAGTTCAGAGAATAACTGCCGATGGTATCGATGACCCGGAACATGGTCGCATAATCTTCTTCGTCGAAATAAATGGTGCTGGGGTCGTTGATCTCCTCTGCGTTGTCGAAGAGGTAGTCCACCTGCTGCATCAGGGTGCCGGTAGCCGTAATGGTGGCACTGACCAGGGCCGTCATCAGCAGAATTAAAAGGATGGACTTGCATACGTTAAGCAGAATCTGACCGTTGGTGGCCTTCACCTTTTCGCCCGTGGCATCGAACATCTTCTTGATCACGGAAAACACCGCAAAGCCGAAGGTCAGGGCAATTCCGATGACTGCCATGCCCCAGTACAGGGTGGTAATCAAATCATTGTTGAAAAACACGTCCAGCAGATAGTCCTGGGAGCCTTTGTTCATAACGGGGCGTGTGCCGGAAAAAACCTCGAACACCTCGTAGAGCACGTCCAGAAACTTGGCCATCAGTGCTTCCACCTGGAAAAAGAGACGGGCTATGGCATCCAGTATTGCATCAACAATATATGACATCATAATAGGCCTCCTTTCCTATCTTGTGCGCATGTGTCTGCGCGCGTAAATCATGTATGCTCCGGCTGCTGCCAGAACCAGAAGAAACATTCCCAGGAACACCCTGGCGCTGGCATCGAAAAATACCCGGATGGTAAAGTGATAGAGGCTGGCATTTCCCGCCTCATCCGTATAAGTCAGAACGTACTCGCCGGGCTGGTCCAGTTCGTCCCGAACCGCGGTTTCTTCGCCGTTTCTGGTCAATCTGATGGTAGAATTGGGCTCTCTTTTGCCCAGGGTAACGGTACTCTTGGCAATTCCGTTCTCGTTTACGCCGCCGATTTCCAGCACCGGCGCGGTATGATCCGAAAACAGGTTCAGTTCGTAGGTCTTTCCCGCGGAATAGTTGCCGTACTCCACGTAGTACTCGCCCTCTTCCGACATATTCACCACGTTGCCGCTGACGGACACCGGTTCGCCGTTGAAGGTGACCTTATACACGCTGAAGGGGGACGGAACCCGGTATGCATACACTGCACCGGAGAGTCTGCCCACGATGGTAAAGCTGAAGAGCTGGGCGTCGTTGCCCAGGTCCCGGACAATGTAGGTTCCCGGCTGACTGAGCAAGCTGTACTCATCGGCCGAAACCAGTTCGCCTTCCCGGTATACGTCGATCAACGTGGGATTGTCCACGGAAAGGGTCACACCGCCCTGCACCACCATACCGTCGTAAACGCTGCAGGTTACACTCACCCCGGTTCCGCCGGGCAGAGAGTAGGTGTACAGGTCCTCTTTGATATTGTAAATGCATCTGTCGGAATAGCGGATGCTGCTGACACTGTAACCCTCGATGGTGGAAATAATCTCACCGGTGTAGGGATCGATGATGTACAGATCGTCCGCAAAGCAGCTGACTGCCGAAAGGGCAATCAGAAGCAGACAGAGGAAAATTGCAGTCAGTTTTTTCATTACTCTCCTAAAACAAGGCTGTTGCGCCGGGCAACATCGTAGAAAACGTCTTCCGCCCGGAATACGTGGGAGCGGATTTCCGAGGTATCCATGCGGCCCATCTTGTAGAAGGGGCAGAGATACGACGGGGTGTACTTGGTCTTTAAGGGGTAATTGCCGAAGGTTACGATAATGGCATTGCCCGTAGAGGTTTTGTTGTTCAGTTTCTGAAGTTCCGACGGATAGATCAGGGGGCGGGTCTGAATCTGATTGGAGATGCTCATTTCGCCTTCCTTGGAACCGGTGCTGGAGGAAGTGGACAGAGTCTTTACGGTCTTGTTGCCGCAGAGCTCCGAGAACTCCTTGCAGGTACCGATATCGTTGGAGCCGATGAACATCTTCATGGTACAGTTGGACTTTACGATGTCGGCGCAGGTTTCGCCGTACACGTTGGCCAGCTGGGAGTAAGACTGGACCACCATGCTGAACCAGATTTTTCTGGACCGGCCTACGGTAATCATCTTGTCGAACTTCTCGATCTTCGGCATGTTGCCGAACTCATCCATGATGAAATATACGTCCCGGGGAAGAGCCAGGTCTTCTCTGGCGCTGGCCACCTTGATCAGGGCCTTGTAGATGCTGAGAATGAACAGCGAGGCCAGACCGTGACGGGTGTCTTTTTCATCCGGTATTTTTATGAACAGGGCGGTGGGCCGCTCCGCAAACTGATCCGCGTGGATGTCCGTGGCGGAGGTAAGGCCGCAGATGCCTCTGTCGTTGAAAAGGTTCAGTTTATCAAAGGTAATGGACATGTAGGAGGACAGGGTCTGCTCTGCAGCCGCCAGCACCTGCCGGGACAGGGTATAGGCCTGAGACAGCTGGCTGCGTCCTTCGAAATAGTCCTTTAATGCCTGGTAATTGTCACTGCTGTTGGTAAGAATCTTGGTGACGTTAAAGAAGTTGAACTTTTCCCGGGTCATATTCAGTTCCGGATTATCGGAATCCTCCAGCATGGCCAGACACACCGCCAGGATAATGGACCGGGCGCCCTTTTCCCAGAGCGGGTCCTTTTCGTTGGTGATGGGGCAGATGCCGGAAACCAGGTCGTTCAGATCTTCGTACATTTCGTCGTAGATCTTCTGGCTGGCAACGGACACGTCATCGTGGCAGCGGCGCAGGTCGGTATAGGCACGGCCTTCCCATTCCGCCCAGATTCCGTCTTCGCCCACGGGGCCATCGTCCATCTGCTTCAGATCCCGGTACGCATCGATACTGTCCTTGTGAATGACGATGCTGCGCATCTTTGTCTTGTATTCCTGGTACATATCCCAGATGGACTCCAGGGGATTCCAGCGGGAAGATTCGTAGGTGTCACGCAGGTTCAGAAGCAGCACGTCATAGCCTCTGTCCTGCAGGAACTTGGAGTGCAGGTCAAAAAGTTCGCCCTTGGGGTCCGTCAGAATCATGGAAGACTTGCGGGAGCTTGCCGCAATCAGCTGGATCATGGGGTTGATGAAGGTGGTGGTTTTGCCGGAACCGGTGGAACCGATGACCAGAGCGTGAGCCCCCTTCATAATGCTGACCTCCAGCTTGCCCTGCTTGTTGAGCACGGCCCGCACGGGAACGCCGTCCGCCTTCTGCTTTTCCACGTCGTCGTAGTCGAAGGTAATAAAGTTGGTGTCTCTTTCCTTATCCGTCATAAAACGGCTGTTTTCCAGCACGGAATCCTCCACGTCGCTGCGGCGGTTATGGCCGAAAATACCGTTGCCCCGGATGGAGAGCAGGCTCCGTCCGAAGATAAAGAAGAGGATCGCCCCCTCGATCAGGGCACCGAAAAACAGTCCCGCAGGATCTGTCAGAAGCTCCGGCATGGGGTCGATGGGCATATGATCGATGATATTATCGATGTTTTTCAGGAGAAGCAGGACTACGTAGCCCAGAATCCAGGCGACGAACAGCATAATCACGCCTTTGATCGCCTTGGATGCGATTTTCTTCTCCTCTATGTATTCTTTTAATTTCTTTAACATCCGCTTACCTTGTCAGTTTCGGGAAATTTATTCGGTTGTGGTCCAGAGCATATCGCTCAGCTGCGCTTTGTAGTTCGTTGCCGTATAGGCAAATACGTAGCTGCTGTCTTTGCTGGAAAGATTAAAAACAGGATTCATGAACAGACCGCCCATATCGATGAAGGAACTGTTATCGGAAAGATACAGACCCGTGGCCAGGGCAATATGCCGTGTCTCATCATGTACAATATCTTTTCCCTCCGAATCTTTGGTCATATTCGGACTCATCGGATTGACCAGGTCGCACATGCTGCTCAGGCTGTGGCTTCCGTTCTTTACCAGCCAGGCCGCGTTATAGCAGGACTGCTTGACGGTATCCTTGGGAATAACGCCGCAGGCAATAAAGCCGCCGGGAGAAACCCGGAAGGTGGAATGATCCTCCACGGCAATGCCCTGGGGCAGTACCGCAAAGCCGGAAACGTAGGCGGAGCTGTTGCCGGAAAGCCGGATGGAAGCGCCGTTGTTTAAGCTGCAGTAACGGGTAATGACCGAGCCGCTGTTTTCGATGATCAGTTGTCCGCCGTTGGCCACGAAAATGCTGCCGGGGCACACTTCTTTGTCGATGGTAATGTCCGTTCTGTCGGACTTCATGGTCTGCGTCAGATTCGAGTCGGTATCCACCACACCCCGGATGATCAGGGTGCCGCCGTCCACGATAAAGACGCCGTCGTTAAATACCAGTCCGCTGATGACCAGCGTTGCATTCTTCTGCACCGTAACCGTGGTGTTTGGGGAGATTTCCATGGTGTCCCAGATTTCCACCTTGCCCGGATCCACGGTGTAATCGATGTCGTGTACCGGCGGGATAAACGGGGCGCCCAGGTAGAGCTTAAAGCCGCTGTCCGTCTCGTCGAGCACGTCACTGCGGTAATCCGGATCGATTTCGCTGTCATCCGTCATCCAGGCAGCATCCGACACGCCGGGAATGTTGTAAAACATATGGGCCAGACCGTCATTGCCCGACATATTGAACTTCATGGTGAACCGGTAATACCCGGTAACGTTGCTGGCCCAGCTCGCCTTGCTCAGGACAGAGTACGGGTTATCCCGGGGAGCAGACTTAAACGCCATGGTATAGCAGGCATGCTCCGCAACGCCGTACCAGCTGGCATTTCCCAGCAGGCAGTTGGCGCTCACTTCGTCTCCGTTGGAAAACGCCAGGGTGATCAGGGGCGCATTGTTGTCGGAATCCCAGGCCATATACTTCAAATAGGGAGCATTCAGGCCGCTGCGGGTTTCAAAGCTGTCCTTGCCCGCATCGATTCCGTAGGTTGCCTTTACCGGCTGACCCACGTACGAACCGCCGGACAGACGGCTGCCGGACATGAAATACTTATCGCCATCGTAGATAATCAGCGCCCGGAACCAGCCCTTATCGCCGGCCAGGTCGTGGTCGCTGCTGTTTACGAAATTGCTGTCGCCCATATAGTTTTTCAGTTCGTCCCAGTTGTGAATACGGGTCCAGATATAGCCGGTCCCGCTTTCCGCGGCGAAAATGTTGTCGGAGAGCATTCCGAAAACGCAGACAAGGCAGAGCACCAAAACCAGGGTCTGCCGAAGAATTCGCTTTATTCTTTTGTTGATTTTTTGCTGATTCATATTTTTACGAAGTCACAAAAACCGCGCCGCTTCTTAGCGGATGGTTGTTTGATAGTTTGCTGCCCAGTCTACGAGATAATCGGTAAGCAGGTTCAGTGCAACAATCAGAACGAAGATCAGAATAAATCCGATAATAGCGCTCTTCAGGTGAGCCTTTGCTTTTTCTCTGTCCTGGGGTTCTTCGGCTCTGGCATACTTTACGCCCAGCAGAATGCAGTAGAGTGCGCCTACGGCACCGACAACGGCAATCGCCGGTCCGAGGAAGCTGTTCAGCAGGTCGATGATCGGAGCAACTACGTCGTAGAGAGACTTATCTCCGGCTGCAAATGCAGGAGCTGCAGAAGCTGTAATCAGAGAAAGTGTCATTGCGGTTCTTGCACAGATGTGCTTTTCGTTTAATTTTTTCATTATATCCTCCCAGATAATTTAATTTATCTATTTCAAGCGACACGAATCCATCGTGCACGCCTATTATAACGGTGTTATCGTTTCACAAGCGTTACAGTTCAAACGCTTTGTTCTGCGCGGCTTCCTTCTGCTTCGGCGCCTTTTCCGGGGCCTTTACCACCGGCTTCTTTAAGGAAACCGGAATCGTCTTCTTTGCGAAGTTTGCGGAAAGCTCCTTGCGTACCAGCTTTGCGTTCTTTTCCAGTTCTTCGCCGTTCATCCTGCCGAAGTATTCGCGGAAAGCGTCGCTGGAACCGATCTCCTTCATGGCGCCCTTATAGGCCTCGGGGTCGGTCATCAGCTTCTTGCCTTCCATCTGGGTTTCCTGATCCTTGGACGCCAGCATCAGCTTTGCCTGCTGAGCTACGATCTTGGCCTGGATGATCTCCCGGTTCAGGGTATCCTTATCCGGAACTGCCTCGGAGGGTTTCTCTCCCTTATTCATGGCATCCGCAATGTGGCGCAGCTTCATGGCGTCGGCCACACGCTGGTGGGAACGGTAGTTGTCGGAATCCTTCATCTTGAA
>JAZUDB010000137.1:0-10737 GCA_045639385.1 Anaerovoracaceae bacterium
GAAATGGAAACACGCTTCCCGTCTTCCTTTGCGGTGGTCAGGAAATCCAGCATCGGTTCCCCGGGAACCGCTTCCGCCCGCATAATATGATCGCTGTGCAGAATCTTCTCGATATCCAGCGACAGCCCGAAAGAATTGTTCAGATCCGTTAAATCCCACTCCTGGGCAAGCACCTCCGATGCGGAGTCCAGCGCCATGGACCCCACGGAGCACAGGGGCGCAAAGGCCAGAGAAAAGCTGATGACGCCCACCAGCAGCCCCACCAGGGCGCCGGCACCTTTCTTCGTCCGCTCCGTTTTGCGGTTCACGATGGACACCGGAATGGTCATCAGAATGCAGAGCACAAAAAAGACCACCGGATAAGCCATCACCGACCATACGGCCTTCGGGAACCCGTGCAGCGCCGTCCCAAAGGTGGGACTGGCCGCAGCCAGCGTTACCAGGGTGGAATCTTCCCGGAATTCAAAGAGCGGGTCCACCTGCAGCAGCTTTTCGCTTACCACCGGCGTCAGGAAAAGTGCAATTCCGGCGGCAATCAGTATAAACACCAGCCGGACCAGCGAGCGCTTCTTTCCGCGGATGGCGCAGTTGATTACAGAGAACAGCGTAATCACACCCAGTAACATCAAAAAAAGTATATCCATCTTATTCCTCCGACGGTTTCGCCTCTAACGCTTTAATCCCAATAAATACTGCTTTTGTTCTTCCGAAATCCGGTAGCTTTCTCGGGCTTTCTGAATGGTTTTGTTATGCACCCAAACGTCCAGTCTGTTCGCTTCCAGATAAGGCACGGTGCTGTCCCACTGCTTGGCAAGCGCCGTGGCAAAGAACCAGGCAATCATCATGTTTACGTAGTACTTGTCGGAACGAATCTCCGCGGCCTTCACCAGGTACGCCGGATGGAAATCTTCGTCCAGATAGTGAGACATCAGCATCTCCAGCCCAAAGCGAACGGTGTATTCTTCCGGAGACTCCATCCATTTCATCAGAATGGGCAGAAGGGCCTTTTTATTCTTTTTGAAGCACTTCGGAGACATGATGTCGCAAACGGCCCAGTTGTCCACGTAGGGCAGAAAGCGTTCAACGGCGTCAATGCATTCGCCGAAATCCTTGATTTCCGAAATCAGGAGTCCGTGAAGCATATTCTCGTCATAATAGTTGTGGGGAAGCTGCGACAGAAAATCTTTCACCAAATCCGGCTCATTTTTGTACAGATCTTTTGCAAGCGTTCTGCACGCGGGGACCCTTACACCGATAAATCGCTCCGGAGCGATATTGGGCGTGAGCCTGCTCTGAAATGCCGCATACTGCAGGTCCTGCAGTTCAAATAATCTGGTTTGTATGGTATTGCTCATATGCTTCCTCAAATCCGGCTTGCGTTCTTTTTTTTATTCCATTTACTATAGCCGAAAAAGCGCAAAATGTCAAAAAAGAACCCCCACCGTTTTGCAGAAAAACCGGGCCGTTTTCCATTGTATATGCGGCTTTCTCCCGCAATTTTTTGCTTGTGCAAAAACATCCTTCCGTTGTAAAATTAGGGCGAAATATGCATCATTCGCTGTTTTTTTAAAAACATTTCAGGGGTTATACGAAAGGAGAAGAGATGAGTAACTTAAGTTCGGTGTCCGATGCCTGGGACAGACTGCAGGAAGCGTTTGACAACGCACCCGAAGTGGGCTATGTCTGGACTATCAGCATCGATTCGGACGCTGCCATTACCGCCTTAGGACTGGGCGAAACCAAATATCATTTAAAGCTGTCCTGCTCCCACGTGGGCGAAACCATGTTCGGCGTCTGGGGCGGCGAGATGGACTTTGAAACCAAGAGCAATTTCCGCAAGCTGCAGGGCCTTATGGCTGTGATGGGGCTGGGCTCCTCCATGGACCTGAACGTATGGTTTAAAAACGACCGTTTCCTGATGAACCTTCTGCCCTACTGCGCAGCCGACGAAGACGAATTCGTGGAAGACTATATTCAGCCGCTGTACGAAGCGCCGGAGGGCATGGACCCTGCTGCAGCAGCCGCCGGCAGCGCTATGGTAAGCGCCATTCAAAACGCAGCCATTTCCGGCACAGGGGTCAGCAAATCTTTGAAAAATGCGGTAGCGCCGGAAGGCTTTTACCGGGGCTACTATACCAATCATACCGAGGGTGATTTAAGCCAGTCCGTAAAGCTTTTCGGCTTCGTTACCCCGGCGGTAGTCCTGAAAGGACAGGTGGAGACGGATGAAGACGGACAGAGCCTGAACGGCGGCATTCACGCCGTGGCTGGCATTCCGCCCATTATGCCGCCCCGAAAATTCAACGAAAACGTGGACGAAGAAATCGCCACACCCTTCCCCTACACCATTAACGTTTTTGCCGACGGGTCGGTACTGTTCCGGCTCTATAATTCCTCCGGCGGGCCCATTACCGTGAATTTCTTCGGCAAGATGGACAAGATTCCGGTGGAAGAAACCATTAAGCCATAAAACGCAATTGCAGATAGGATATATTGAGAGGAGATTATTATGGGATTAAAAGATTTAGTAAAAAGCGGCGTGAACAGCGCCATTGCCAAAGGCATTGACGGCGTGGCCAAGGGCATCGGCAAAGGCATTTCCGAAGCCGTAAGCGACGCAGTAGAGAAAAAGGTGGCTCCCACAGCGGACAAGCTGGCCGGGCAGGCTGCCGAAAAATTAAACGAAACCGCAGCTTCCGTGGGACAGTCTCTGAACGAAGTTAAGACCGCAGCGGATCAAGCCGCAGGATCCCTGGCAGAAGCCGCAGCGGCGGCAAACCAGGCCACCGTAACACTCGCAGACGAAGCAGAAGAAACCGAATCCATGGCTCAGGCAGCAGCGGGCACTATGGCAGCGCAGGCGGCAGGCGAAACAGCTTCCATGGCCGCAGCCGCAGCAGGCGCCGAAACCGCAGCAGCAAGCCAGGCACCGGCCCAGGGCAGCGGATTTGCCAGTCTGGCCAGCGCTCTTTCCGGCATTATGGGAAGCCTGGAATCCGCGGCAGCGGAAGCAGCTTCCGGCATTAAAATCTGCCCCAAGTGCGGCGAAGGCGCCCCGGCAGGCACCAAATTCTGCCCCAAGTGCGGCACTGCCCTTCCCGAAAAGACCGTAGGCGAACTCTACGTTTGTCCCAAGTGCGGGAAAAAGAATCTTCCGGGCACCAGCTACTGCGTGGAATGCGGAACTCTTCTGCCCGGCGCAGAACAGGAAGCTGCCGCACAGAAGGCCAAGGACGACGCAGTTCTGGCAAGCTGGACCGAAATTCTGCCCGACTTCCCGGTTTGGAACGGCGGCGGCAGCGAATTCGAACTTTTCGAAAACGATACCCAGAACGGTTACCCCGTTTATCTCTTCAAAGCCTCCGGCGTAGATCCGGAAGCGCTGAAGGCCTATACAGTACTGTTGGCAGAACAGGGCTTCGTTCAGCCCGAGGGTCGCATTTCCAGCGAATCCCTGTACAAGACAATCAACGGTGTCTGCCGGACCTTTAATATGTCCAATGCCTTCGAAGACGGCTGCATGACCATCGGCTTTTATGTAAGCGACTACGACAAGCCCAAGACACAGCCCCAAAAAGAAGAAAAGAGCGCCGCGGAATCCGTCATCGACGGCGTGGTAGCAGCCAAGAAAGTGCTGGGCAAACTCTTCGGCTAAAATAAGACGAAAGCAAGGCGCATCATTTTATAAAATATGCCTCCTTATGGGGTCCAAAGCCATGGCTCGTGCCTGGAAAACCAATGATAGCAGCAAAATCCCCGCATTGGAAAATGCGGGGATTTTTATTCAATCAAAAGTTTTGATAAACCCAGTCTTTCCGGCAATTACTGCTGATCTTTAATAGCTGCCTGTGCTGCTGCCAGTCTTGCGATCGGAACGCGGAACGGGCTGCAGGAAACGTAGTCCAGTCCTGCGTTGTGGAAGAATTCTACGGAAGACGGGTCGCCGCCGTGTTCTCCGCAAACACCAAGGTGGATGTCCGGTCTTGTTTCACGGCCCAGCTTTGCAGCCAGCTTAACAAGCTTTCCAACACCAATCTGGTCAACCTTTGCGAAGGGATCGTTTTCATAGATCTTCTTGTCGTAGTATGCGCCCAGGAACTTGCCTGCGTCGTCTCTGGAGAAGCCGAAGGTCATCTGGGTAAGGTCGTTGGTTCCGAAGGAGAAGAATTCTGCTTCCTTTGCGATTTCGTCTGCGGTAAGAGCAGCTCTCGGAATTTCGATCATGGTTCCGACCTTGTATGTAAGCTTAACGCCTGCATCTGCGATTACCTTGTCTGCGGTTTCCACAACTACGTTCTTTACGTACTTGAGTTCCTTGACTTCGCCTACCAGCGGGATCATGATTTCCGGAACGATGTTCCATTCCGGATGTTTTTCATTTACTGCGATGGCAGCCTTGATGACTGCTCTGGTCTGCATTGCTGCGATTTCCGGATAGGTAACGGCCAGTCTGCATCCGCGGTGACCCATCATGGGGTTGAATTCGTGGAGAGATGCGATGATATCCTTAATCTGCTGAACGGTCTTGCCCTGTGCGGCTGCCAGTTCTTCGATGTCCTTCTCTTCGGTAGGAACGAATTCGTGAAGCGGCGGATCCAGGAAACGAATGGTTACCGGGAAGCCCTGCATTGCCTCGTAAATTCCTTCGAAGTCGCCCTGCTGCATGGGTTCGATCTTTGCCAGAGCCTTTTCTCTGTCTTCTACGGTATCGGAGCAGATCATTTCTCTGAATGCGGCGATTCTGTCTGCATCAAAGAACATGTGCTCTGTTCTGGTAAGGCCGATGCCTTCTGCACCCAGTTCCAGCGCTTTTGCTGCATCGTACGGGGTATCTGCATTGGTTCTTACTCTAAGTCTTCTGTACTTGTCGGCCCATGCCATAACACGGCCGAATTCTCCGGCGATGGATGCATCTACGGTAGGAATCTGTCCGTCGTAAATGTTGCCTGTGGAGCCGTCCAGAGAGATGTAATCTCCTTCGTGGAACTGCTTGCCGCCCAGTTCGAAGTACTTTTCCGCTTCGTGCATTACGATGTCTCCGCAGCCGGAAACACAGCAGGTTCCCATTCCGCGGGCAACTACGGCTGCATGAGAGGTCATTCCGCCGAATACGGTCAGGATGCCCTGTGCGGCCTTCATACCTTCGATATCTTCCGGAGAAGTTTCTCTTCTTACCAGAATGACCTTTGCCTTCGGATCTGCTTCTACGGCAGCCTTGGCGTCTTCTGCGGAAAGAACGATGCGTCCTGTGGCTGCACCCGGAGATGCGCCCAGACCCTTACCCATGGGAACGGCTGCCTTGAGGGCTGCTGCGTCGAAGGTGGGGTGGAGCAGGCTGTCCAGATTGCGCGGGTCAATCATCAGAACGGCTTCTTCTTCGTTGATCATGCCTTCATCTACCAGATCGCAGGCAATCTTCAGAGCAGCCTGTGCGGTTCTCTTGCCGTTTCTGGTCTGGAGCATGTAAAGCTTGCGGTTTTCTACGGTAAATTCCATGTCCTGCATGTCGCGGTAGTGGTTTTCCAGGGTGTGGCATACGCCGACGAACTGGTCGTAAACTTCCGGCATGAGTTCGTGGAGCTGTGCGATGGGCATCGGTGTCCGGATACCTGCAACTACGTCTTCGCCCTGTGCATTGAGCAGGAATTCGCCCATCAGGTGCTTTTCGCCGGTTGCCGGGTCACGGGTAAATGCTACACCTGTTCCGGAGGTTTCACCCATGTTTCCGAATACCATCGGCATTACGTTGACTGCGGTACCCCAGGAATACGGAATATCGTTGTCTCTTCTGTAAACGTTGGCACGGGGGTTATCCCAGGAACGGAATACTGCTTCGATGGCAGCGTAGAGCTGTACCTTCGGGTCTGTGGGGAATTCTTCGCCGATGGCCTTCTTGTATGCATCCTTGAACTGTCCTGCCAGAACCTTCAGGTCCTCTGCGGTAAGTTCTGTGTCATATTTTACGCCCTTTGCAGCCTTCATTTCGTCGATCAGGTCTTCGAAAATTCTCTTTTCGACTTCCATTACAACGTCGGGGAACATCTGGGTAAATCTTCTGTAGCAGTCCCATGCCCAGCGGGGATTTCCGGATTTTTCTGCGATTGCGTTTACTACTTCTTCATTCAGACCCAGGTTGAGGATGGTATCCATCATACCCGGCATGGAAGCTCTGGCACCGGAACGTACGGAAACGAGCAGCGGGTTCTCTTTGTCTCCGAACTTCTTTCCGTTGATCTCTTCCATCTTTACAACGTACTGTTCAATCTCTTCCTTGATTTCTGCGGAAATCTTCTTTCCGTCTTCGTAGTACTGTGTGCAGGCTTCTGTGGTTACAGTGAATCCCTGGGGAACCGGAAGTCCGATTACGGACATTTCGGCCAGGTTTGCACCCTTGCCGCCGAGGAGCTCGCGCATGTTGGCGTTACCTTCTGTAAAAAGGTATACGTACTTGTGGCTCATTGTTTTTCTCCTTTAAATACCTTTATATGAACACTGTTTATTAACGTTATGTATTTTACGTCAATCATAGTCATTATATCACATTTTCAGCCCGGTATTGATAATATTTTTCCCCGCCGGCGAGAATCTCTGCCCGCACAAAAGAATCGAAGCTGCTTCGATTGTGCCCCAGTTGAATTCATTTGTGCCCCATTGTTCTTATGCCGTAATCGGTTATCCTAAAATTGCAAAAAGCAAATGTACATTCCCGAAAAAAAAGGGGGGAAAGGGAAAAGAAAATGGATAGAATCAAATTCAACTGGGGTGGTCTTCTGCTCGCCCTGACCACCGTAGGACTCGGCATTATGGTCCTGGCCAACCCGTCCCGGGCACTGAATGCCGCCAAACTGCTGATTTCCGCAGCACTTTTCGGAGGAGGTCTGCTCAAGTGCTGTGAATACTTTGCCGATGACCCGAAAGGAGCATCCTTCCTGTTCGGAAATCTGACATACGGAATCACTCTGATCGCTCTGGGCGTGATGCTGAATACAAAAGCAGCGGATAAGATTCTGTCTGTCACAATGGTAATCGGTTACTTTGTACTGCTTACCGGATTCGGCGGGATCGAAGCTGCTGCCACTGCCTGGCGAAAGGGTGAAAAAAGTACGGTCCTCCGAACGATTTATGCAGTACTGACAGTGGCAGCGGGAATCATCTTACTGACTTACCAGTTTTCAACGGACGAAAAATTTGCTCTCTTTACCGGCGCAGCACTTCTGATCGAAGGCACACTCCTGATTGCCGTCGTCATCCAGAGCTACATCTCCGGAAAGAAAGACAAACCCGTGAAAATATAAATAAATTGTAATAAAACCCCGAGGAAAGGAGGTGAATCTATGGATACAAACGACAAGTATTATAAGTGCCCGCTGTGCGGCAATGTAATCAAAATGATCGAAGACAGCGGCGTAGTACCCTACTGCTGCGGCGAAGAAATGGAGATCTTTGACTGCTAAACACAACAAAACGATACAACAATAATAAATAATTTCTTTCTTCTCTGAAAAACAGTTTTCATAAGTTTCTTTCTCAAAATAAAAGCCCTCTGCGAAATGCAGAGGGTTCTTTTTGATTTTATATCATCTGCCGCACCGGAGGTTCCGGTAGAAGCTGAGACTTTTTTACAGATTCGGCGGGACACATATTTTTCGGTCCGCGTCTTTCATATATACAAGCTTCAGCTTTGTACCGTACACTTCCTTCAGGGTCTCTTCGGTAATGATTTCCTCGCTGGGACCCACCCGCAGATGACCGTTTTTGTCTAAAATGGCAGTGGTTCCGCCCAGCATAATGGCATGATCCGGGTTGTGGGTGGTGATAATTACCGCAAAGCCCCGTTCCTGCAGATGCTTGATTACCCGCAGCGTCTTCAGCTGGTTGCCGTAATCCAGATGTGCGGTGGGTTCGTCGAAAAGAATGGCCTTGGGTTCCTGCACCAGAGCCCTGGCGATGGTTGCCTGCTGGCGTTCGCCGCCGGAAATTTCGGTGTAGGGCTTGTCCGCCAGCTTCTCGATACCCACTTCTTCCAGCACTCTTTGAACGATTTCAAAATCCTCCGCCTTGGGTTTTTCGAACATGCCCACCTTGGGAGCTCTTCCCATCAGAACAAAATTGAAAACCGTGTAGGAAAACGCCGGCGTATGATTCTGGGGAACGTAGCTTAAAATGGAGGCTACTTCTTTGGGCTTCATGCCGGCAATATCCTTGCCGCAGAGCCGGATGGTACCGCTGTCCGGGGTCAGCAGGTTGGCCAGAAGGTTCAAAAGGGTACTTTTGCCGGCACCGTTGGGTCCCAGGATCGAAATGACCTGGCCCTCTTCCAGCGACAGCGAAACGTCCGAAAGAATCTGCCGTCCGTTCTTTGTATATGAAAAATTCAGTTTTTCCGCTTCGATAATCATGTAAGAGTCTTTCTTTGCCGATACAGAAGAATTGCGTAAAACGGTGCGCCGATCAGTCCGGTCAGGATGCTTACCGGCATCTCCGAAATACTGATGGTGCGGGTTAAGGTATCCACCAGCAGCAGGAAAATTCCGCCCATAAGTCCTGCGGTGGGGATCAGCTTTGTATTGTTGGGACCGACGATCATTCTGGCAAAGTGCGGAATGACCAGACCGATCCAGCCGATGGTACCGGAAATGCACACGGAGCTTGCGGTCATCAGCGTGGCGCAGGCGATGGCGATGTCCCGGATGACCAGAATATTGGCCCCCAGAGACTTTGCCTCGGATTCGCCCATGGAAAGGATGTCCAGCCACCAGGACATGGCGAACAGCACGATTGCCGGAATCAGCATGGGCCAGATCACCGACCCGATATCTTCCAGCGACACGTTGGCAAAACTGCCCATGGTCCAGTAGGTAATGGCAGCCAGCTCGGTTTCCGGATCTGCCACGTATTTAATGAAGCCCAGGATGGAACTCATGGCGCCGCCCACGATAACGCCGGAAAGCACCAGCATAATGTTGGAGTCGCTCTTCATAATCGTGGGGATTAGTACCGTGATCAGAACCGCAAGAATGCCGCCCATAAAGGCAAAGGCGGAAAGATACATGCCGGAAAGTCCCAGCAGAATTGCCACGGCTGCACCGATGCAGGCACCGTTGGAGACCCCCAGAAAGTCCGGAGATACCAGCGGATTCTTAAAAATGCTCTGGTAAGAGACGCCCGACATGGCCAGCATGGCGCCGCAGAGGATGCTGGCAAGAATGCGGGGCACACGAAGCCCGATGACCACGTTGCGGGTCATGGCGGTATACGCGCCGCCGGTGCCGAAAAGTTCCCCGAAAATAACCGAAAGGCTTTCCTTCGGCGTAATGGGATACTTTCCCGCGCACAAGGCGATTACGATGCACAGGAAAAGCACTGCCAGAAGAATCAGGTTGATTTTCCAGGCATGGAATGTGCGTTTGTATTCTTTTTTATTGTTTTCAGAAACGGTTTTCAAATGTTTCTCCTAAAATATTCGGCCAGAGTCTCCGGCATTTGATCCCGGTTGGACTCGTTCAGCTCCAGGACTGTCACGGAAGGCAGACTGTACAGCTCCCGGCAGAGCGCCGTGCTGCAGCCCTTCCGGATGACGCCCAGAATGTTTTTCCCGGAATGTACCAGCCGCAGAATTTCGGAAGAAAAAATATCTGCCTTTTCTTCCATCCATCCGATTTCGTCCAGAATCATCAGATCTGCGTTCCCGGAATTCCGAAGGAGCTCCGCGCCCTTTGTGTCAAAAGCTTCAGGAAAGCCCCCGATTCTCCGTTTTCCCACAGGAAAGCCGCCGGCAGCATATAAAGCTTCACCCGACGAATCTTCCGATAAAAGAATTTCCGATGGAGCAGAAGCCGGAAGCATGTAAACATCCATGCCGGCACTCCGGGTAAAGTATCCTCCCGGACGAAGCTGGGGAAATGCAGCCAGAAACCTTTGTATGGCGGTAGACTTTCCAATCTGCCGGTCTCCCGTCAGAAAAATGATCACGCCTTTACGTCCTCGGCAAAAGCAACGTTGTGATTCAGAATGCAGGGCTTGTTTTCTACCGGGCAATCGGCAAAGCAGGGTTTGCCGACCTTGGTAATCTGAATTTTTCTGCCTTCGATCTCCAGAATATCGCCTGCCTGGAGGGTGTTGTAATCTACGCCTTCGGTAACGATGTCTGCTTTGAACTTTTTGGTGCAGAATCCGTCGATTGTCTTTATTTCTTCAATAATTTCTCCGGCCATTAAGGAAACGCCGGGCTTCTTTTTGTCTTCGCTCATATTTTTATCCTTTGATACGGCATAATAAGATAGATTATTATATCACATTTTAAAAGCTCACGGTGAAAGAAACTCTCCGTGAGCTATATAGCCGTTAAAGAAAAAAGGATCGCACTTTTTATAAAAACTGCAATCCTTTTCTGGTGCGGACAACAGGAATCGAACCTGCACGGTCTCCCACAGGAACCTAAATCCTGCGCGTCTGCCAATTCCGCCATGTCCGCCGATAAAAAAACAGAACCCGGTACCATGACCGGGTTCCTTGATGGTGACCCCAATGAGAATTGAACTCATGTTACCGCCGTGAAAGGGCGATGTCTTAACCTCTTGACCATGGGGCCCTATGAAAAACTCGCGACTTCCTACTTTCCCAGGCCGCTTCCAACCAAGTATCATCGGCGATGAAGAGCTTAACTACTGTGTTCGGGATGGGAACAGGTGTAACCTCTTCGCTATTGTCACGAGATTTTTCATTTTTTGAAGATCG
>JAZUDB010000138.1:0-2254 GCA_045639385.1 Anaerovoracaceae bacterium
ATGAAATCCGCAATGCAAAGCTCTGTCCCGGAGAGGACGAAACGCTGGAAGAAGAGATCCGCATCATGGAAAACAGCGAGCAGCTTTACTATGCGCTGTCCGCAGCTCATGCAGAGATTTTCGGTTCCGATTATTCTGCGGATTATGCCCTGGGCAATGCCCTGCGCAAGCTGGAGAGCGTGGGCGGTATTTCCGCCGAAATCGACGAGCTGACAGGGCGGATCGCAGACGCCTATTACGAACTGGGGGATATGAATTCCCAGCTGCGTTCCCTGCGGGACGGCATCAGTTATTCCCAGGCCGAGCTGGACGCAAAAATCGGCAGAATCGAGCAAATCAGCGCCTTAAAGCGCAAGTACGGGAAAAGTATCGACGAACTGCTGGAATACGCGGATACGCTGGAAAAAAGCCTTTCCGACATGGATACGGCGGATGATCGGGTCCGGGAACTGGAAAAGAAAATCAAACTGGCGAAAGATCTGTACGATACCTCGGCCGGCAGCCTGAGCGAGATGCGCCGGGTAACCGCTGCCCGCATCGAATCCGAAGTGGACAAGGAACTGGCGGACCTGAATTTTTCCGGCGCCAGATTCCGGGTGCATTTTGAAAAGACCGGTTCCACGGCGGAGGGCACGGACAGTGCGGAATTTTTGATTTCCGCCAATGTGGGGGAAGAACCCAAGCCTTTGGTGAAGGTTGCTTCCGGCGGTGAACTTTCCCGGATCATGCTGGCATTAAAGAAGATTACCGGCGATCTGGACGGCATTCCCACCATGATTTTCGACGAAATCGACACGGGTATTTCCGGCGCCACGGCAGCCGTGGTGGGCAAAAAGCTGGAGGAAATCGCCCAAAAGCGTCAGGTCATCTGTATTACCCATCTGCCGCAGATCGCCTGCAAGGGAAACAGCCATTTCAAAATCGGAAAAGTTTCCGACGAAATCTCCACCCATACCACGGTGGTGCCTCTTTCCCGGGAAGAACGAATTGAAGAAATCGCCCGGCTTCTGTCCGGTACCGAAATTACGGATACCGCCAGAATGCAGGCAAAAGAACTTTTAGGTATCCATGAATAAGATCAACTGGTACCCGGGTCACATGAAAAAGGCCCGGGAAATGATACAAAGCAATCTCAGCCTGGTAAGCACGGTCATTGAAGTGCTGGACGCCAGAATGCCTCTGTCCTCGGGCAATCCGGACATCGCAAAGCTGGCGGAAAACAAGAAGCGTATTATCGTGCTGAACAAGTGCGATCTGGCCGATCCGGAAAAGACGAAGGCCTGGAAGCAAAAACTGAAGAACAGGGGAGACTATGTCATTGCAGTCAACTCCAACAGCGGCGAAGGCATGAAAGCGGTCTTCGACTGTTTTGATGTGATCCGGGCGGAAATCAACGAAGGCAAGGACCGGAAGCGGCCGCTCCGCGCCATGATCGTGGGCATTCCCAATGTGGGGAAGTCTTCTCTGATCAACCGGCTTACCGGCAGTAAAGCGGCCAGAACCGGCGATCGTCCCGGCGTTACCACCGGCAAGCAGTGGCTGACCCTTTCCGACGGCACCATGCTGCTGGATACCCCGGGCATTCTCTGGCCCAACCTGGACAACCAGGAAGTGGCCCGGAACCTGGCTTTCTGCGGCAGCATCAAGGACGAGATCATGGATCTGGAAACCCTGGCTCTGAAACTGATCGAAAGGCTCAGCAGCATTGCACCGGAGCAGCTCTGCGCCCGGTATAAGCTGGAGGGCATCGAGGAAACACCGCTGGAAACCATGGACAAAATCGCAGAAAAGCGGGGCTTTATTCTTTCCGGCAAACGCATTGACTACGAGCGTACCGCCAAAACCGTGCTGGACGAATTCCGGGGCGGTAAAATCGGCCGCATTACCTTGGAAATATGAGAATTCTGGGAATAGACCCCGGCTATGCCATCATGGGCTGGGGCGTAATAGAAAAAACAGGCAGCAGTTTCCGGCCGGTGGCCTACGGGTCCATCGAAACCGATAAGGACATGCCCATGCCGGACCGGCTGAAGCATCTTTACAGCGGGCTGATGGAGGACATCGCCAATTACGACCCCGCCGAGGCCAGCATCGAAGAACTGTACTTCAACAACAATGCGAAAACCGCCATCTTCGTGGGGGAAGCCCGGGGTGTGGCGCTTTTGGCCTGCATCAACAGCGGTCTGGATATTTTCGAGTACACGCCGCTGCAGATCAAAACTGCCATGACGGGCTACGGAAGGGCGGGGAAAAA
>JAZUDB010000139.1:0-5005 GCA_045639385.1 Anaerovoracaceae bacterium
ACCGCTTGGCCTCCGACTTGATCCGTCTTCCCCAAAGCCTGAAGCAGATCAGCGATTGGGTATTCTGGAACTGCAATGCGCTGCAGGCACTGGTCATTCCGAAGAACGTGGTGTCCGTGGGAAGAGGCAGCCTGATGCATCTGGACAGTCTGCCGGCCATTCAGGTGGAGGCGGGCAATCCCGCTTACAAGTCCCTGGACGGCGTGCTCTATACGGCGGACGGAAAGACTCTGCTGGCCTGTCCGGCGGGAAAAACTTCTCTGGAGATTCCGGAGGGTACGGAGAATATCGGAAGATACGGTATTTACGGCTGCGCAAAACTGGAGCGATTGAAGGTTCCGGCGGTCGTCAAAAATGTGGATGCCTTTGCCTTTGATGGCTGCACCGGCTTGCAGCAGATTGAGCTTCCGGAAAGCGTAAGCTTTTTGGGTGACTACGCCTTCTTCGGCTGCCGCAGTCTGGAATCGGTGCAGATTCCCCCGGCGGTGGGCGAAATCGGTGCCTTCCAGTTCGAACAGAGCGGCCTGCGCTCCGCGGTCATTCCGGAAGGAATCCGCAGCATCCGCAAATATGCCTTTATGGGCTGCGCGTCTCTGGCGGAACTGACCCTGCCGGAAAGTCTGCAGACCCTGGAAAAGCATGCATTTTACGATTGCACAGCCCTGCAGAAAATTCATGCTTCGGAAGACGCAAAGCTGCTTCTTGCCGCATCCGGCTGCGCGCTGTAAATAAATTATGACAAAAGAAAAAAGTTCTCTCCTTTCCGGGAGAGAACTTTTTGTATGCAGAAACTTTATTCCACCGATTTTAAGGATTCCACCATCTCGATTTTCCGCAGCGGCTTTCTGGTAAAGAGCAGTACCAGGCCGGTAAAGACCAGGGTGATGGCGTAGGAAATCAGATAGCTGGGCAGCTTGATGTCCGTGGGGAAGACGATCATCTCCATGTCGATGACGCTCATAACGAACTTCAGTTCGATTTTGCCCAGCGGCATGCCGATGACCCCGCCGATGAGGGTCAGCAGCAGGATCTCC
Organism: Anaerovoracaceae bacterium; assembly: GCA_045639385.1. Taxonomy (GTDB): domain Bacteria; phylum Bacillota; class Clostridia; order Peptostreptococcales; family Anaerovoracaceae; genus RUG13409. The sequence continues at coordinate 1,035 of JAZUDB010000139.1, forward strand.
TTAAAGATGTAGCCGTTAACCTCCTTGTTCCGGAAGCCCAGAACCTTTAAGGTCGCGATTTCCCGCACACGCTCGGAAATGTTTACCTGGGTCAGGTTGATCAGCACCACCAGGGCCAGAGAGCCTGCGGTAACAATAATTACCCCGATAATAATGTCCAGGGCACCAATCATGGTGTTGAACTGGTCGATAAAGGCGTCAAAGTTGGTTACCGACGCCGCGCTGCTGTATTTCTCCGGCAGCTTTTTCAGCTCTGTTGTGTCGCCGGTATTGACCACGCCGATGGCGTTGGCATGAATCTCTTCATCGAACAGGTCTTTGTACAGCTTGGGGCTGAGGAACATATAGTGCTGGAAGTACATCTTGCAGATGCCTGTTACCTCCGCCTGGGCGTGGAGCCCGCCGGAAGAATTGAAGCTGATCATGTCTCCCACGTGAATATTGTTATTTTTGGCGAATTTCTTGGAGATGATGACGCCGGAATTGTTCAGCCGCAGTTCCTCGCCGCTGCCTGCATCGAAGAGTCCCAGAATGTCGTCTGCCTGCCGGGGATCCACCACCATGGCGGTAAGGGTGGCTTCCTTGGAATCGGCGGTAACGGTGGTCATGAAACTCTTGTAGGACACCACTTCGGTGTTGTTTAAATCGTCCTCGATGTCCGCCATGATGTCGTCCAGTTCGTGGTCGTTGCGCAGGTTGACGGTGTAATTGTATTTGAAGAAGTCCCGGAACTGCACGTTTACGATGTCGCCGATGGAGTCCTTGATGCCGAAGCCCAGCACCAGCAGGCTGGTACAGCCCGCCACGCCGATGACGGTCATAAAGAAGCGTCCCTTGTAGCGGATCAGGTTTCTTGCGGTAATCTTGGAGGTAAAGGACAGGCTGTTCCAGAGCCATTTGATTTTTTCCAGGAAGATTTTCTTGGCGTTTTTCGGTGCCTTGGGCCGCATGAGCTGAGCGGGTACTTCCTTTAAGGATTTGTTCACCACATAGGCGGTGACCCCCATCATCAGGATGGCGAAGGCAAAGAAGCTGATGGCCAGCTTGTCCGGCGGGAACATCATCTTCATGGGGGGCAGATTGTACATAAGCCGCCAGGTTTTGTAAATGACCGTGGGGAACATGGCCATGCCGGCAAAGATGCCGAAGAAGGCGCCGATGGTGCTGGCCAGGAAGGCGTAGGTGATGTATTTGCCCTGAATCTGCTTCCGGGAGAAGCCCAGCGCCATAAAGATACCGATCTGACCCCGCTGCTCGTCGATGAGCCGGGTCATGGTGGTGAGGCACACCAGGGCTGCCACCAGGAAGAACAGCAGCGGCATTACCACGCCGATGGAATTCATCTGGTTTGCGGTATTTTTGTACATATAACTGGAATAGTGGCTGTTCCGGTCCAGAATCATCCAGGCGGCGGAGGGAAGGTCTTCCACTTCCTGACGGGCCTTTTTGATGTCGTTTTCCGCTTTTTCCACTTCGTCCCGGAAGGTGAGCAGGCCTTCTTCGTAGTCTTTCAGGCCCTGTTCATAGGCCTTGCGGCCCGCGTCCACCTGTTTCTGGGCGGCTTCCAGCTGGGCTTTGCCGCTTTCCAGCTCCGCCTTGCCGCTTTCCAGCTCCGCGTAGCCTTTTTCCACCTGGTCCCGGCCGTCCTTCAGGGCGGTCAGCTGAATATAGGTGTCGGCAACGGAACCGCCGGCGGACTCATCCATGGCGTCCATGGCCTGCTGGATTTTTTCCGCGGCTTCTGCCGGGCTTCCAACGCTGTCCAGAATACCCTTCAGAATAATGCGGGTCTGGGGGCTGAGCGTGTCCAGGAATGCATCGATGTCCTCCGGGTTGATACCTGCCACCAGGTCCTTGATGGTGTCCAGTTCGTTGTAGGCATAGTAAGCGGCCTGGATGCTGCTGTAGGTTTCGTCGAAGCTGGTGCCGCTTTCTTCTTCCACGGTTTGAATGGCTTCGTCCACCTGCTTTTTGCTTTCCGCCAGCAGTTTTTCGGAGGCTTTGATCTTCTCCTCGCCGGCTTTCAGGGTGGCCTTATTGGTATCGATGGTCAGCTGACTGGCTACCAGCTGGATGTTGGATTCCTCCAGCAGCCGCTTGGCTTTGTCCAGTTCTTCCTGACCTTCGGCTTTCTTTTCTTCCAGGGTCTTTTCTCCGTCCTCGATCTCCGCCAGGGCGTCTGCCAGAATCTTTTCCTTGTTGTAATCCTGCTGGTCCCCGGCCAGAAGCTCCAGCTCCTGGGTTTCGTCCGCAATCAGGTCTTCGTATTCCTGGGAGAAGCTCAGCAGATTCTCCGCGCCGGCCACGGTGGTATAGACGGTGGTGTAGTATTCGCCGATAAAGTTTTCATTATTTATATATACCACGGTGTCCAGGTCCCGGCTGCCCAGGTTGGAAGTGGACAGGAACTTGGAGATGTATTCGCTGGTCTTTACCGTTCCGGTAACGGTGTATTCGGTGCGGCTTAAGGTTTCGGACAGGTCGTCATCCTCCAGGTAGAGGGTGATGACATCGCCGATCCGGTATCTTCCGGAAAGAGCCAGGGCTTCGTCCGGTTTTTCCGGCAGTCTGCCGCTGACCAGTTCAAATTTGTTGGTGTCGCTGTTTAGTTCCCGGACCCGGGTGACGCTGGCGCCGCCTTCTCCTCTGCGGGAGAAGCAGTCAAAGGTCTTGGAGGGGTACACCGCAGAAAGTCCCTCGGCCTTGCGGATCACCTCAATATCTTCGTCACAGAAGCCGTAGGAGGAATAGAGCTGGATGTCGTGCATGGCCAGCTGGTCGTTGTAGCGGTCCACGCTGCTGCGCATGATCACGGAGGTGGACAGCAGGCCCATCATGAAGGCGACCCCGATGAACACGATGCAGACCAGGGAGAAAAAGCGCTTTCCCGTCTTTTTTATCAGTCTTAAAGTATCTTTCCGAAACATTAGTATTCGATGTCCTCGACGTCCATGGGGTGCTGGTTGATTTCAATGCTCTGTACGTGACCGCTCTTTACCCGGATTACCTTCTGGGCCATGTCGGCCAGTGCGCCGTTGTGGGTGATCATGACCACGGTCATGCCCTGTTCGTAGCACATGTTCTGCAGTACTTTTAAAACCTGCTTGCCGGTGACGTAGTCCAGGGCGCCGGTGGGTTCGTCGCAGAGCAGCAGCTTGGGATTTTTGGCCACGGCACGGGCAATGGCCACGCGCTGCTGTTCGCCGCCGGAAAGCTGGGAAGGAAAGTTGTCCATGCGGTCGCCCAGACCTACCATTTTCAAGGTGTCACGGGCGTCCAGGGGGTCCTTGCAGATCTGCAGGGCCAGCTCCACGTTTTCCTTGGCGGTCAGGTTCTGCACCAGATTGTAGAACTGGAACACAAAGCCGATGTCGTAGCGGCGGTAGTCGCAGAGCTGCCGGTCATCCGCGCCGGAAATGTTTTTGCCGTCCACGGTGATGCTGCCGGAAGTGGCCACGTCCATGCCGCCCAGAATGTTCAGAATGGTGGTTTTTCCTGCGCCGGAAGCGCCCAGCACGCAGACAAATTCGCCCTTGTCGATTTCAAAGGACACCTTGTCCAGCGCTTTGATTTCCACTTCACCCATGGTATATATTTTTGAAACGTCTTTAAATTCAATAAAACTCATATCAGTTTGCGTATCCTTCCATATCCTGTTCCAGCATGAACGTAAAACTTCTGAAGAAAATGCTCAGCATTTTGGTCATGGCCTCCGGGCTCTGCCCGTCGCTGCGGAAAATCTCTTTGGCTCCGCTGAAAATACTGATGGCGTATACCCGGGAAAGGGTATTCAGATCTGCTGCGTCCGGCAGTTCGGCAAAACTTTTCCGGATAATGCTTTCGATCAGTTCGCCGAACCAGTCCGTCAGCCGGCTGTTCAGCTCCGACCGGAGCATGAGAATGCGGAAGGGTATTTTGTTGGCGGCGTAGATTTCCACCAGTCTGGCAGCCAGACGATCCAGTATCCCGCG
>JAZUDB010000140.1:0-21304 GCA_045639385.1 Anaerovoracaceae bacterium
GTTAACCCGGACAGAGATTTTAAGGCGGACAAGGTTCTGGACTTAAAGCTTCTCCAGGAAGGGGACTGCTGTCCGGTCTGCGGAAAACCGGTAAAGACGGCCCGGGGCATCGAGGTGGGTCAGGTATTCAAGCTGGGTACCAAGTACTCCGAACCCATGCACTGTTACTACAGAGACGAAAACCAGGAAGACCATCCGGTGGTAATGGGATGCTACGGCATCGGCGTTTCCCGCACCCTGGCAGCCATCGTAGAGCAGCATCACGACGACAACGGCATTATCTGGCCCATGAGCGTGGCACCTTACCACGTGTGCATCGTGCTGGTAAAGGCAAACGACCCGGTACAGGCAAAGCTGGCGGAAGAGATGGAAGCAAAGCTGGAAGCCGCCGGCGTAGAAGTATTCCTGGATGACAGAGACGAACGTGCCGGCGTCAAGTTCAAGGACGCAGACCTGATTGGTATTCCGGTACGGGTCAACGTGGGCAAGCTGGCCGGCGAAGGCATCGTGGAATACAAGCTGAGAAGAGGCGGCGAAACCGAAAATATCTCCGCCGAGGAAGCCATTCAGAGAATCATCGAACTTGTGAATAAAGAAAAGCGCGGTTAAATTATGAAAGTATACAATACACTGACAAGACGTAAGGAAGAATTGGTTCCCCAGGATGCATCCGAACTGAAGATGTATGTCTGCGGACCCACCGTTTACAACTATATCCACATCGGCAACGCCCGTCCCTTCGTGGTGTTCGACACCCTGCGCAAGTACCTGAAGTACCGGGGACAGAACGTAAAATACGTGCAGAACTTTACCGACGTGGACGATAAGATTATCAAAAGAGCCAAGGAAGAGGGCATCTCTGCCCTGGAAGTGGGCGAAAAGTACATTGCCGCCTATTACGAGGACGTAAAGGCCTTGAACATCGAAAAGGCAGACGTACACCCCAGAGTAACCGAAACCATGCCGGAAATCATCGCCTTTGTACAGGGCCTGATCGACAAGGGCATGGCCTATGAGGTGCAGGGTGACGTTTACTACAGAACCCGCAAATTCGTGGGCTACGGCAAGCTCTCCGGCCAGAACATCGACGACCTGGAAGCCGGCGCCAGAATCGAAGTGGACGACATTAAGGAAGATCCGCTGGACTTCGCCCTCTGGAAGGCCCGCAAGGAAGAATCCGAGATCGCCTGGGAAAGCCCCTGGGGTCTGGGAAGACCGGGCTGGCACATCGAGTGCTCCGCCATGTCCAAAAAGTATCTGGGCGAGACCATCGACCTGCACTGCGGCGGCGAGGATCTGCAGTTCCCTCACCACGAGAACGAAATCGCTCAGTCCGAAGGACTCTCCGGCAAAACCTTCTCCAACTACTGGATGCATAACGGTTTTATCAATATCAACGGCGAAAAGATGAGCAAATCCGCCAATAACTTCTTCCTGGTCCGGGATATTCTCAAGGAATACGACGGCGAAGTGCTCCGTTACTTCCTCCTTTCCGCCCAGTACAGAGGACCCATCAACTTCTCCAGAGATCTGATGGACAGTGCAAAATCTTCTCTGGAAAGAATGCGCAACTGCAAGGAAACCCTGCAGCATCTCATGGCCAACGGCGCCGAAGGCATGACCCCGGCAGAGCAGGAGAAGCTGGCTTCCTATGCAAAGCATAAGGAAAAGTTCATCGAATGCATGGATGCCGACCTGAACACCGCACACGCCATTACCGCCGTGTTCGAGCTGGTTTCCGACATCAACCGGGACGTGGCAGGCGGTGCGGGCAAGGAATTTGCCAAGGCGGCCCTGGATCTTCTGGACGAACTGACCCAGGTGCTGGGTATTTTAAGAAAAGACGCGGACAACGGCGTGGACGCAGAGCTGCAGGCGCTGATCGACGCCCGTCAGGCTGCCCGGAAGGCAAAGAACTGGGCGGAAGCGGACAAGATCCGCGACCAGCTGGCTGCCATGGGCATCACCCTCAAGGATACACCCCAGGGTGTGCAGATCATCCGGAATTAATGGATATCAACAGTTTAGGTCCGCTGACACTTGCATATTACGGAGACGCGCTCTACGAGGTTTTTGTTCGGGAGCGCGTTTTGAAAACATCGGCATCCTTAAAGTCCGATGCCCTTCACAGGGAAGGGGTCCGCTATGTCAACGCCGGAGCCCAGGCGAAAGCGATCAAGGCGATGTTATATGGCGGTTTTCTTACGGAAGAAGAAGGCGCGCTGGTAAAACGGGCAAGAAATCATAAAACCGCAACAAAGGCAAAAAACGCAGACCCGGTGGATTACAAATGGGCCACTGCATTCGAGGCATTACTGGGATGGCTGGAACTTACAAAACAGGAAAACAGAATAACAGAAATAATGGAAGAAGCCGCGAGGATCACCGAGGGGAAAGACCCGCGGTAAGAAGCGCGCAGCGCAGCGGCGAAGAACGGGCAGAAAACCCCAATCTGATCATCGGCCGGAATCCGGTGGCGGAGGCCATTAAGGCGGGCCGTACCATCGACAAGGTGCTGATGCAGAAGGATGCCCAGGGCTCCGCATTAAAGATTGCAAAGCAGGCCCGGGAAGCCGGACTGCAGGTGCAGTACGTGGATAAGGCGGTGCTGGACCGGCTGGCACCGGGACGTCCCCATCAGGGGGTGGCAGCCTATGCCGCCGCCCATTCCTACGTGGACGTGGAAGATATTATCGCAGCCGCCAGAGCCCGGGGCGAAGACCCGGTGGTGGTCATTCTGGACAATCTGGAAGACCCCCACAATCTGGGGGCCATCATGCGCAGCGTGGACGGCGCGGGGTTCCACGGGGTGATCATTCCCAACCGCAGATCCGTGTCTCTGACCGAAACCGTGGCCAAGGCCAGTGCCGGCGCCATCGAATACGTGCCCGTGGCCAAGGTGTCCAACCTGTCCCAGACCGTGGATTATTTAAAGTCCGAGGGTCTTTGGATCGCGGCGGTGGATATGGACGGTCAGCCCTACGACAAGGCGGACCTGAAGGGTCCCCTGGCCATTATCATCGGTGCGGAGGGCGCGGGGGTTTCCGAACTCATGCGCAAGAAGGCGGACTTTATCGTCTCCATTCCCATGCGTGGGCAGGTAAATTCCCTGAACGCCAGCAATGCAGCCGCCATCATTCTTTACGAGGCGCTGCATCAGAGACAGTAGACGGAGGAGGGCCATGGACAGGACCATCGAAGAAATTCTGGAAGAATACAAAGACCTGGTCCGCGCCAAGGCAGGGCTCTATTTTATGCTGGGCGCCGAAAAAGAAGATCTGATCCAGGAAGGCATGATCGGTCTGGTAAAGGCCTACAACACCTACGACCCTTCCCGGGGGGCATCTTTCCGGACCTTTGCGGAACTCTGCATTACCCGGCAGATGATTTCCGCGGTGAAAGCCGCCGGCAGGCAGAAGAATGCCCCGCTGAACAATGCGGTGTCTTTGGACAGTCCGGAAAGCGACGCGGAGGACGCGCCTGCGCTGGGCGAAATTCTGGCCGCAGGCTCCGATTCGGACCCGGAAAGCCGGGTGCTCTTTCAGGAACTCATGGAGCTTCTGAAAAGCCCCGAAAACGGCTATTTCAGCCCTCTGGAGCACCGCGTACTGCAGCTTTTAATCTCCGGGCACAAATATAAAGAAATTGCGCAGATCCTGGGAAAAACGCCCAAGCAGGCGGACAACGCCATTCAGCGCATCCGTCTGAAGATCAAAGCACTGCTGTAAAAATATTCGTCAATCTTTTGCAGAAAAAGTGCAGTTTTTGTTGACTTACGAGGATTTCAAAAGTATAATAATTTGCGTCGCGTAGAGTTGCGGCACAAATATGCTGCTCTAGCTCAGTCGGTAGAGCACCACATTGGTAATGTGGAGGTCGGCAGTTCGAATCTGCTGGGCAGCTCCAAAAAAACACTCGCAGTCCTGCGGGTGTTTTTATTTTGCTTCTTTGAGAATTTTGCTGTTGTAGTACGCAATTGCAGTTCCGATGTACTGGTTCAGGCTCATTTTTAATGAAGCCGCGCAAAGAGAGGCTTCTTTGTGGCATTCCGGTTTAATGCGTATGTTGAAACTTCCGGAGTATTCTTTCTCCGGTTCTTTTCCGATTTGCCTGCAGAATTCCAGATAATCGTCGATTCTGGTTCGAAAGTGTTCTTCCAGCTCTTCTACGGTACTCCCGTGAAATGTGATCACATCGTTGATTCCGATCACTTCTCCCCAGAAAATATTGTCGTCACCGTCATAATTGATAGATGCCCGATAGTTTTTGTATTGCATTAAGTTATTCATTTTTCTTCAGAATCCGGAATTTGTCCTATTAATTTCAAAAAGAGGATGACTGACTTAACCTGATATGCATAAAGGTCTTTTCCAGGATGCGGCAGATCAAATGCTACGCATCTTTTTGATAAGGGGTCGCAATATTTGATTCCGGAGCCTCTGCCTCCTTGTATTTCAATACAGCCGCATTTCTGCATCAGGGTCCGCAGCTCTTTGACAGTGAAATTTTTCGGTATCGGTGTGTTTGTTAGTTTTGCAAGCAGTGATTCTTTTGTAGACATAATCATTGCAACTAAATATTAGTTGCGAATAGTATAACCCTTAAACCGGGAGAAGTCAAGCGAGAGATGGTAATATATGGAAATTATAGCAGAATGTTAAAAATTGTCAAATGCTTTTCCTCTTGTACCGCGATTCTTCTGGAATTAAAATAGGGCAGAAGGCTTTGCCGGAAAGGAAGAACGCAAATGATCAAAGAATATATCTGGGGCACGGAAGACTGGATTTACCAGGACAGCAAGCTGCTCATTAAAGTAATCGACGCAAAACAGCCGCTTTCGGTGCAGGTGCATCCGGACGACGCATACGCCCGGCGGGTGGAGAAGCTGCCCAACGGCAAAAAAGAGATGTGGTACATTCTGGAGGCTGCACCCGGCGCGTTCCTCTATTGCGGCTTTAACCGTCCCGTGGACAAGGAAACCGTGCGGGCGGCGGCGCTGGACGGGTCCATCGAGCAGTATCTGAACAAGATCGAAGTGCACCCCGGCGATCTGATCAAGATTCCGGCGGGTACGGTGCACGCCATCGGTGCGGGCATCAAGCTGCTGGAGACCCAGCAGAATTCCACCATTACCTACCGGCTTTACGATTACAAGCGGGTGGATGCCGACGGAAAAGAAAGAGAACTGCATCTGGACAAGGCCCTGGACGTGATCGACTGCAGCGTGTACGGCAGCGATTCTCCCGCGGTAAAAGAATTCTCTCTGTTTTAGCGCAGATCCATGAAGAAACACGCAATTATCCCCATTTTCATATCGCACCGGGGCTGTCCCAACCAGTGCGTTTTCTGCAATCAGCGGGCCATTACCGCCCGCAGCGGCGACGTAACGCCGGAGGACGCCCGGAAGACCATCGAGGAATGGCTGAGCACCCTGGAAGGCAGCGGCATCGAAACCGAGCTGTCCTTTTTCGGCGGCAGCTTTACGGGCATTCCCATGGAGGAGCAGACCGCTTTTCTGCAGCTGGCTAAAGAGTATAAGGACGCGGGCCGCATTGCCAAAATCCACTGTTCCACCCGGCCGGATTACATCAGCCGGGAAATTCTGGACAACCTGAAGCACTACGGCATGGACGTGATCGAGCTGGGGGTGCAGTCCTTCGACCCGGCCGTGCTGGAAGCCTGCCGCAGGGGTCACAGCGCGGAAGACGTGGACCGGGCCTGTTCTTTGATCAAAGAATACGGTTTTACCCTGGGCATTCAGCTGATGATCGATCTGCCGGGAGACTCCCGGGAGAGCTGCATGGCGTCCGTACGGCGGACCATCGAAATCGGTCCGCAGATTGCCCGGCTCTATCCCACGGTGGTGCTGCAGAATACGCCCCTGGCCGGAATGCTGGCGGAGGGCAGCTACGTGCCCAAGCCCCGGGAAGAGGTGCTTTCCATTGTGACCGACATGTACCGGAAGCTGACGGATGCGGGCATTCAGGTGATCCGCATCGGCCTGAAGAGCAACGAGCTGATTCAGGGAGAAACCTATCATCCCGCCTTCGGACAGCTGGTGAAAAGCAGGGCGGCCCGGGCGGAACTGGATGGGCTTCTGCAGAAGATCCGTGCCGGAGAGGCCGGTTTTGCCGCCCGGCAGACCGGGTCCGGCGCAAGTTACATTCCGGTCACCGTTGCCGCGCCTTCGGAGCTGCTGAATTTTGCCGTGGGTCACGGGGCGGAGAACAAGAAATATTTTGCGGAAAAATACCCGCATCTGAGAATACGCTATGCTGCAGACGAAAACGAAAACCGCATATGTGTCCGCCCTGGCCGATGAACGGCTGACGGACTACCTTCGGTCCCGGGGCTGCCGTGTGGTATCCGTGGGACCCCTGGAAAACCTGGCGGCGCCTGTGGCCTGTCATCCGGACCTGCTGTACTGCAGTCTGGGCGGCCGGATCTACGCCGGAGACCCCGCTCTGCTGAAGCCGGAATACCCAGGGGACGTGCTGTATAATGCGGCGGCGGTGGGGGAATATTTCCTCTGCAGCAAATACACCCATCCCGGCCTGATCGAGGCGTCGGGACGGACACCGGTGCTTCTGCCCCAGGGCTACGTAAAATGCAATCTGGTGGTGGCGGACGAGCGTCACGTGATTACCGAAGATGCAGGCATTGCAAGGGTCCTTGCCGGAATTCCGGAAATCGAATGCCTGAAAATCGAAGCCGGCGCGGTAAAGCTTCCCGGCTACAACCACGGTTTTCTGGGCGGCTGCAGCGGCAGGCTGGAAGACGAAATGATCTTTTCCGGCAACCTGGCGGCGCATCCCCAATACCCTGAAATCGCGGCCTTTCTGGAGGGCTGCGGCTTGAAAATCAAATACTTCCCGGAGTTTCCCCTGACGGACATCGGGAGCATCCTCATATCGGAGAACGAATAAATGAAATCCATTTCCCAAATCATTGCAGAAGAACTGCAGACCAAAGAAGAATACGTAAACAACGTGATTGCCCTGCTGGACGAGGGCAACACCATTCCTTTTATCGCCCGGTACCGCAAGGAAATGCACGGCACCATGGACGACACCCGGCTGCGCACCCTGTCCGAGCGGCTGACTTACCTGCGGGGACTGCAGGAGCGCCGGGAGGCGGTCAAATCCGCCATTGCGGAGCAGGGCAAGCTGACGGAGGAACTGTCCGCAGCCATCGACGAAGCCCAGACCCTGTCCGTGCTGGAAGACCTGTACCGTCCCTATAAGCAGAAGCGCCGCACCCGGGCTACCATCGCCAAAGAGAAGGGCCTGGAGCCTCTGGCCATCCAACTGCTGTTCCAGGGCAAGGATGACCCCATGGCGCTGGCGGCGGCATACGTGGACGCAGAGAAGGGCGTGGCAAGCCCCGAAGAGGCGCTGGCGGGCGCCTGCGACATTCTGGCGGAGAGCATTTCCGACGACGCGGAGAACCGGCAGGTGCTGCGGGACTACATCGGGGCCCACGGGGTCATCGTCTCCTGTGCTGCAAAAGACGAAGATTCGGTGTACAGCACCTATTACGATTTCCATCAGGCTCTTTCCCGCATGCAGGGTCACCAGACCCTGGCTCTGAACCGGGGCGAAAAGGAAGGCTTTTTAAAGGTGACCGTGGAGCTGGACCAGGAGGCGGCCAAAAAACTGCTCTCGGACCGTATTCTGCGGGGCAGCAGTCCTTCCGGCGCCTACGTGAAGGCGGCCTCCGATGACGCCTACAGCCGGCTGATCTGGCCCTCTCTGGAGCGGGAAGTGCGTTCCGGACTGACCGAAATCGCCTGCGACGGGGCCATTCACAACTTCACTCTGAACTTAAAGCCCCTGCTGATGCAGCCTCCGGTGAAGGGCAAGGTCACCATGGGGCTGGACCCGGGCTACGCCCACGGCTGCAAGGTGGCCGTGGTGGACGGCACCGGCAAAGTGCTGGATACGGCGGTGGTGTACCCCACCTTCAGCGAAAACAAGAAGGAAGAAGCCATCCGCGTTCTGTCCGCTTTAATCAAGAAGCACAAGGTGGAGCATCTGGCCATCGGCAACGGCACGGCCTCCCGGGAAACCGAGGCCATGGCGGCAGAGATGCTGACCCGGCTGGGCGGCGGGCAGAGCTACGCCATCGTCAACGAGGCGGGGGCTTCCGTCTATTCCGCATCCAAGCTGGCGGCGGAGGAATTCCCCGAATACGACGTGAACCTGCGTTCCGCGGTGTCCATTGCCCGGCGTCTGCAGGATCCGCTGGCAGAGCTGGTAAAAATCGAACCCATGGCCATCGGCGTGGGGCAGTACCAGCACGATATGCCCCAGGCTCAGCTGGAAAGCACCCTGACCGGGGTGGTGGAGGACTGCGTCAACGCGGTGGGCGTGGACATCAACACCGCCAGCCCCTCCCTGCTGCTGCGGGTGTCCGGTCTTACGGCGGCCACTTCCAAAAACATCGTCAAATACCGGGAGGAAAACGGTATTTTCCGCTCCCGCAAAGATATTTTAAAGGTTCCCAAGCTGGGTCCCAAGGCCTTCGAGCAGTGCGCGGGCTTCCTGCGTATTCCGGAGAGCAAAAACATTCTGGACAACACCGGCGTGCATCCGGAAAGTTATCAGGCGGCCGGCAAACTGCTGGAACTGCTGGGCTACACCGAAGAAGACGTGCGGGAAAAGCGTCTGGACGGCATTCTGGCCCGCATCGACAAGCTGGGCAAGGCCAAACTGGCGGAGAAGCTGGGCATCGGCATCCCCACCATGCTGGATATCGCCAAGGAACTGTCCAAGCCGGGCCGCGACCCCCGGGAAGAACTGCCCCCGGTGGTGCTGCGCAAAGACGTGCTGGACATTAAGGACCTGAAGCCGGGTATGACCCTGCAGGGTACCGTGCGCAACGTCATCGACTTCGGCGTGTTCGTGGACATCGGCGTTCACCACGACGGACTGGTGCACATTTCCCAGATCTGCAATAAGTTCATTAAGCATCCCAGCGAAGCGGTGTCCGTAGGCGACATCGTCAAGGTGGTGGTGCTGGACGTGGACCTGAAAAAGAACCGCATTTCCCTGTCCATGAAGCAGGCAAAATAGCGCGTACAGAAAGAAAAGGAGAAAAGAGAGCCTTGCACAGGCTCTCTTCTTTTAATTCTTCCATATAAACGAAGGAGAATTCTCATTTTTGAAATTTTTTGAACCCTGTACAAAGCAAATACCCCCAAATCCCCCTAAATTGAGGGGGTTTGGGGGAGTTTTGTGCCGTATCGTTCCCTGAGATTCTCATTTTGGCTACATGGAAGTCCTTTTTTGAAGGAAAAATACCGGATTTTGCAGGAAATAGGAAAAAATCGAGGTTTTTTTGCGAAACATACGGCACCAAATCTGAAAAAATTCCCCCCTTAAGAGGCTGAAAACCGGGCTTAAGGGGGGATTTCACTTTTCAGAAAATCAAAAATGAGAATTTTTCGGGCGCATACAGGGATTTGCGGCTACAATTTCTTGGATATCTGCCGAGATTCAGGGTTCCTCGTTGTAATAGAATAAGCTGCCGAGGGTGCTTCCGTCCTTCAGGTAATCATAAACGTTTCGAAGGCGCGTCATAATGCCCTCATCCATGTAGATATCGCTGCGATCTTCGGTCAGGATTCGGATGTGTTCTTCCAGATCCGTGTAAAACAGATCGGTTACTTCATAACAAACATAGCGGTCATCGTCATAGACCTTGTATTTTTCCAGTTCGGAAAAAGAAAGCAGTCTGCCGCGGATAAACGCGCGGTCATCCGGACTGGAAATGTCAGACTTTGCAAACTGAAAAATGTAAATGAGCGGGATAGCTGTTCCGTCCGGCGTGGAGATATCCGCCTTGCGTTGGGGAACACAGGTGCTGAGCACCATGCAGTCCTCCAGGTCTGAAGCGCCCACGGGAATGTTGTAGCCGTCCAGTACAAAGTGGTTTTCCAGAACCAGCTGATACTGCCTTTCCAAAGGTACTCGTGCATCCAATGTAATGTTTGGGGAGGGATCTCCCACAAAGAGCAGCGGATTTGCCGGCGAAACGATTCGGATGCCCTTTTCTTTTTGTTCCGTCAGAAGCTCCCGGACATCGGCGTAGTAGCGCCATACCTTTTCATTTCTGGCTTCCGGAAGGACAACATAGTTTTCAAAATAACTTTCCAAGCCCTGCAAAACGCCGCTGTGCTCTGTGGCGGGCAGCGCAATAACCGGTTCCGGATAGGCTGGGATCAATGGTGCGCTTTCCGAAAACGCCACGTAGCACTGCCAGTCATAACCGAACAGGAAGTTGTTGTTGGTCAGCAGAAGATAATACCAGTCATCCGTCAGCGGCTGCTCCAGTGCATCCACATCGTAGGCTTCGGACAAATCAATCCGGATGGATGCGGTTTCCTTTGCCCGAACCAGGGTGCTGCTGAACTGTACTTCGCCGGAGGCGGGAATTTCCTCGTTGGCGTAATACTTCATCAGTTTGATTTCCTCTGCCAGCTTCAGGTCTTTCTCCGACAGGTTTTCGATTACTACGGTCACCGTACCGCCTCCGTTATAACAGGCGTCCATCGTGAAATCATCACCGTCCGGAGGAGAGAACAGACTTAGGGCAAAAACGCCTGCCGTACACAGAACGATCAGTGTCGCAGCAATTGCCGCAGCGGGAATTCTGCGGAAAACGGATTTTCTGCGGTGCCTGGAAGTTCTTGTTCCCGCGCCGAAGTTTTCCGCAATGTCCAGATATTTATCATCGGCATAACCGATTGCTTCGATTAATGTATTTCTTTTCATTTTCAATATCCTTCTTTCTTCAGCAGGTCTTTCAGTGCAGTCCGCAGGCGGGACAGCCTGTACTTGACTGTCCGTTCCGAAAGATTGCACCTGGCTGCAATATCGCGAATCGGCAGCGCATAGTAATATCTGAGCAGGAAAACGGCTGCATCCTCTTTCGGCAGTTCGGAAAGAAAACGGTTGATAATGGTTCCCAGTTCTTTTGCTTCCACTGCATCCTCTACGTTTCTTCGGTCCGGAATGCAGTCTTCCAGTTCTTCCAGAGCAGCGGAGCCTTTGCAGGATCGTTTGCCTGCAGTGTTGTATTCCAGCCGTTTCAGTGCCAGGTTGCGGGTGATGCGGGAAAGGTAGTGCCGCAGCACCGACGGATTCTCCGGAGGAATTCTGTCCCAGGCTGCCCGGTAACTGTCATTGACGATTTCTTCCGCATCGTCTGGATTGTCCAGAATATGGAACGCTATGGAAAACAGGTAACTTCCGTATTTCCGCGCAGTTTCTTCTATGGCCTCTTCCGTTCGTGCAAAGTACAGTTTTACGATTTCCGTATCCTTCATTTCATCTCCTGTTTCTGTAAGTCCTTACACCTCTATAGTACGGAAAACCAAAAGAAAGGACAAATCTTTTCCCGGAGAAAGATAAAAATGTCAACCGGCAGTTGACCTGCGGCTCCGCCGGACCGGATATAATACGGCTGAAAAAAGAAAGAGCCCCGTGTTGGGGCCAGCGGAAATGACGGAGGTAGAAATATGAAAAAAGGATTGACGGAACTGGTATTTATTCTGGACAAGAGCGGATCCATGGGCGGGGTCACCGAGGACACCATCGGCGGCTTTAACGCCATGATCGAAAAGCAGAAGGCGGAAGAGGGGGAGGCCCTGGTCTCCACGGTGGTGTTTGCGGATGACAGCAGGGTGATCCACGACAGAATTCCCCTGGCGGAGGTGCCTGCACTGACCCGCAGGGAATACTGCCCCATGGGCTGTACTGCACTGATTGACGCCATCGGCGACGCGGTGCATCACATCAAAACCGTGCACAAATACATTCGGGAAGAGGACCGGCCGGAGCACACCCTGTTCGTAATTACCACCGACGGGGAGGAAAACGCCAGCCGCCGCTATACTTCCGGCGAGGTAAAGCGGATGATCCGGCAGCAGGAAGAACGGGGCTGGGAATTTATGTTCATCGGTGCTAATATAGATTCGGTAGAGACTGCGGAGCATCTGGGCATCCGCAGGGAGAGAACAGCCAATTACCGTTCCGACGCCAGGGGCGAGAACCTGAAATTTGCGGTGCTGAACAAGGCCATCGGCAGCATGCGGGCCAACGGCTGCGTGGAGGCCTGCTGGGCGGCGGAACTGGAAGAAGATATGGAGAGAAAGGATTAGGAGATGCTGATTTTTCCGGGCTTTGACAGACAGATGCGCATTGTAAAGAGAGACCCGCGGACCCTGCGGGCAGATGCGGTGGTGACGGTTTCGGCGGAGGAATGTCCCGGCGAGGCTTCCCTGCATCCGGGGGAGGGGCCCTGGAGCAGCCGCTGCGAGATTCGGACGGCAGTACCGGTCTGGCAGGGCGGAACGGAAGGCGAACCGGCCATTCTGCGGAGCTGCTACGCCGCTTCTCTGGAGCTGGCGGCAGAACAGGGCTGCAGCACGCTGGCGACGCCGCTGCTGGGTGCGGAAAGCGGTTTTCCGCCGGAAAAGGCCCTGGAAATCGGGGTCACCTGCATAGAGGAATTCCAGCAGCGAAACCGGATGTCGGTCATTCTTGCCATCTGGGGCGATGCGAAAAAGGCGCTGGCGGGGGTCATCGTTCCCGGTGCACAGCAGTTTCCCGCAAAACCGCAGCGCGCGGAAAAGAAGGCGAATGCCGCGCTGGGCAATGCCCGGCGCGTGTCCGAAGAAAGGGACGAGCTGCCGACCTTTCATGCCCTGAAAAACCCGGCCCCCCGGCCGGCAGAAATGATGGATGTTTGCTGCGAGGCCCTTCCGTCGCTGCCGGAGGATATTCCGGAGCCGGTACTGGGGGAGAGTTTTGCACAGAAGGTGCTGCGGCTGGGCGAAGAGCGGGGTATGTCCGACCCGGAGATCTACAAGGCGGCGGGGCTGAGCCGAGCTGCCTTTAATAAGATTATCAACGGGCGGACTCAGAATCCTTCCCGGCAGACCGTGTGCGCCATTGCCATCGCACTAAAGCTGGACGAGGAGGAAGCGGTTTCGCTGATGGCCGCCGCGGGACTGGCCTTTGCGGACAACAATCCCTTTGATATTATCGTCCGCAGCTGCATCCGCAGCGGGTTTTACGACCTCTGGAAGATAAACTGCGCTCTGGCGGACAGAAATCTTCCGCTGCTGGGGTCAAACATGATATAAATACGTTATGCGCATATTGTGTTGACAATGTGCGCATTTTGTATTACGATATTCGGGAAAGGGAGGACACAATTATGTCATCGGTAAATATTAATATTCGAACGGATGCAGAATTGAAAAAATCCGCAGAAAAAATATTTGAAGAACTGGGCTTGAACATGTCTGCCGCAATCAATATTTTTTTAAAACAGACGGTACGTGTCAACGGGATTCCGTTTGATTTAAAATTGGAAGTACCGAACGCCGAAACGAAAGCTGCTTTGGAAGAGTTTTCGGAAATGAAGCGCAGCAAAAGCAAATATCCCCGATACGATTCTTTCGATGAAATTCTGCGAGAGGTAGCGGAAGATGCTTCAGATTACAAGGTCAAATAAATTTCTTAAGGATTTGAAGCTTGCAATCAAACGAGGATTTGATATTCGAAAACTCAGTGAGGTTGTTGGGATTTTGGCCAGCGGAGAAAAACTGGATGTAAAGTATAAAGATCACGCACTTCTCGGAAAATATGCGGATTTTCGGGAATGTCATATTGAACCGGACTGGCTGTTGATTTACAGAGTGGATGACGAAGAACTGGAACTGTTTTTACTTCGGACCGGAACCCACAGCGATTTATTCGGATAACGGATTTTTCTGCGGAAACATGTTATAATAACTGAGAAATTTTTACGGAGAATTATCATGCTCAAAGGAAAACAGAGATCATATCTAAAGGGTCTGGCCAACGCCCTGGACCCGGCCGTGTACATCGGCAAAAACGAACTGACGGAAAATACCCTGAAGGAAATGGATGACTACCTGGAGGTTCACGAACTTCTGAAGGTGAAAATTCAGGACAATGTGGAGCTGGACCCCAAAATCGTGGCCAACGAAGCCGCGGCACAGCTGGACGCAGAGTACGTGCAGGCCATCGGCCGCAAGTTCGTGCTCTACCGGGAAAGCAAAAAGAACAAGCAGATTGTGCTGCCGAAATAAGTCAACTGCCTCGCCGCTTTGCTGCGGCGGGTTTTCTTGTCATAAATCAGGAGAAAATTATGCTCACCAAAGATCTGAAAATCCGCATGGGTCAGGCAGAAACCAAGGACGGACCCGTGCAGCTGATGCTTCTGCCCAAAATGGCCAACCGCCACGGCATTATCGCCGGTGCCACCGGTACCGGAAAAACCGTTTCCATGAAGGTAATGGCGGAGTCCTTTTCCGACATGGGCGTGCCGGTGTTTTTTGCGGACGTAAAGGGCGACCTGACCGGCACCGTGCTGCCCGGCGCGGACAGCGAGGACATGCAGGCGCGCATCCGGCATTTCGGCCTGGAAGAAGAGTTTTCCTACACCGGTTATCCGGTGCGCTTCTTTGATATTTTCGGCGAGAAGGGTATTCCCGTGCGGGTCACCGTATCCTCTCTGGGACCCCTGCTGCTGGCCAGGCTTCTGGGTCTGACCGAGGTGCAGAAGGGCGTTCTGGACATCGTATTCAAGGTGGCGGACGAGCACGGCCTGCTTCTTTTGGACCTGAAGGACCTGCGGGCCCTGCTGTCTTACGTGGGAGAAAACGCCAGGGAATTTACCCTGACCTACGGCCAGATTTCTTCCGCTTCCGTGGGCGCCATCCAAAGAGCGCTGCTGGCCTTCGAGAACGAGGGCGGCGAATGCCTTTTCGGCGAGCCCCAGCTGGACGTAAGCGATTTTATGCAGACCACCGCCGAAGGCAAGGGCATCATCAGCATCCTGGAAAGCACCCGGCTGTTCCGCAGCCCCCTGATCTATTCCACCTTCCTGCTGTGGATGCTCACCGAATTCTACGAAAAGCTGCCGGAAATCGGCGACCCGGACAAACCCAGGCTGGTGTTCTTCTTCGACGAAGCCCACGTGCTCTTCGAGGGAGCCTCCAAGGCGCTGGTCTTAAAGATTGAGCAGATGATCCGCCTGGTGCGTTCCAAGGGCGTAGGCATCTATTTCGTGACCCAGGATCCCTCCGACGTGCCGGACAGCGTTCTGGCCCAGCTTTCCAACCGCATCCAGCATGCCCTCCGGGCCTACACGCCGGGAGAGCAGAAGAAGCTGAAGGCGGCGGCCAAGGCCTTCCGGGTCAACCCGGACTTCGATACCGAAGAAGCCCTGCTGCGGCTGGGTACCGGCGAAGCCCTGGTTTCCTTCCTGGATGAAAAGGGTATTCCGGAGGTGGTGCAGTATGCCCGCATTCTGCCGCCCCAAAGCTATATCGGGCCGGCGGACGACACCGTGGTAAATGCGGTAATTGCCGGCGACCTGCTGTACACCAAGTATTCCGAGACCGTGGACCGGGAATCCGCCTATGAAATTCTGGAAAAAGCCCGGGCGGAACTGGCGCAGATGAAGGAAGAGGAGAAGGCGAAAAAAGAAGCCGAAAAAGCGGCGAAAGCGGCTGCCAAGCGGCCGTCTCAGAGCACTGCCAAAAAGATGGCGGACAGCGCGGCGTCTTCCGTGGCCCGCTCCGTCAGCACCAACATCGTCAACTCCCTGACCGGCGGCAAAACCACCAGCCTGCCCACCATTGCCCGGCGGGCGGCCTCCAACGCCCTCAGCTCCGTCATGCGCACGGAAATGAAGAGCTTTGTGCGGGGTTTGTTCGGAAACAAGAAGTAAAACGGTTGACCGATATAGCGGTAAACCGTTATAATCATCCCGAGGTGAATCATATGCTTCGGGATATTTTATTGAAGAAAAAAATCAGCGTATACGAGGCGGCCAAGGCCAGCGGTATTCCCTATACCACGCTGAGCGAGCTGGCCAACGGGAAGAAGAACCCCCGGGACTGCAGTATCCGCACCATATTAAAGCTGGCGGACTATCTGGACCTGTCCGTGGAGGCACTGCTGCAGCAGCTGCAGGCGCCCTCTTCGGAACGTCCCCGGATCGCCACCACCTGGGAGGACGCCCGGCGGAAAAAGTACCGTTTTCCGGTGATTGTGCCGGAGGCGGGCTTTGACATTTCCCGGGTGCATCCCTTAAAGCAGCGTCAGGCGGCTGCGGTTTTTGCCGCCCTGCAGCAGGATGACCGGGTGGAAGCGGCGTATCTGTTCGGCAGCAGCGTGTCCATTCGCTGCAATCAGGCCAGCGACGCCGATTTTGCGGTAAAACTGAAAGAAGAAGCGAACAGTCCGGAAGCAAAAAATCAGGTCTCGGAGACCATGCAGGAACTCTGTGGCTGGAAGGCGGACATCCTCTGGCTGGAAAAGCTGAAAGAGGGAAGTCCCATTTATGAAAATGTGATGAGAGGAGTGCGGCTGAAATGAGCAAACTTCTGGCAAGAGCCCGGGTCAAACTGGAGAACGCGGAGCGCAACTATATTAAAATCGGACAGGACGACGCCTATCTGGACGACTGCTGCTACAATCTGCAGCAGGCGGTGGAGCTGGGGCTGAAATACATCATCGAAATGCAGGGCGAAAATTACCCGGAAACCCACGACATCCGGGCCCAACTGAACAAAATCCACAGTCTGGACATGAATCTGCCCTGGGCCGACGACATCCGTCATCTGGCCAGCACCATCAACGGCTGGGAAGCGGAATCCCGCTACAACGACGATTTCACCTCCCTGATCGAGGACGTGGACGAGGTGCTGGACATTGCGCGGCAGCTGCTGCGCTACTGCGGCAGATTTGTGCAGGTCTTGGATGATTAAATTCAGACAAAATCCACAATTCTATGGTACAATTAACTATTAAGAAATATGCATTTTCGGGCTTTTGTCCTCTATGGGCAGGTCCGATTCGGAAAGGATAAAGTATGGGATTTCTCGAGAAAATCTTCGGGGACTGGAATTCCAGAGAACTGAAAAAAATAGAAAAAATCGCAGATGCAGTGGAGGCGCTGGATCAGGGGATGCAGGCGCTTTCCGATGAACAGCTTCAGGCAAAAACGCCGGAATTCAAGGAACGTCTGGCCAAGGGTGAAACCCTGGACGACATTCTGCCGGAGGCCTTTGCGGTGTGCCGGGAGGCTTCCCGCCGGGTGCTGGGCATGAAGCACTTCTACGTGCAGATCATCGGCGGCATCGTGCTGCATCAGGGCAACATTGCGGAAATGAAAACCGGCGAAGGCAAAACACTGGTCGCCACTCTGCCGGTCTATCTGAACGCGCTGGCAGGCAAGGGCGTGCACGTGGTAACGGTCAACGACTATCTGGCCCAGCGTGACGCGGAATGGATGGGTCAGGTTTACCGCTGGCTGGGTCTTACCGTGGGCTGCGTCATCCACGATGTGGACAGCGCCCAGCGCAAGGCCGCCTACAATGCGGACATTACCTACGGAACCAACAACGAATTCGGTTTCGACTACCTGCGGGACAACATGGCTATTTACAAGGAGCAGCAGATGCAGCGGCCCCTGCACTACGCCATCGTGGACGAGGTGGACTCCATCCTCATCGATGAAGCCAGAACCCCGCTGATCATTTCCGGCCAGGGCGAAGAATCCAACGAGCTCTACTATACCGCCGACAAATTCGTGCGCACTTTAACCAGGGGCGAGCACATCAAGGACGGTGACGTGCGCTTCGGCGGCACGGACATCTACACCGGCGACTACACGGTGGAGGAAAAGGACAAGACCGTGGCCCTCACCGAAGAGGGTATTGCCAAGTGCGAGCGCTACTTTAAAATCGACAATTTCTCCGATCCGGAGAACATGGATATCAACCACCACGTAAACATCGCCCTGAAGGCCCACGCCATCATGAAGCGGGACATCGACTACATCGAAAACGACGGCGAAATCGTGATCGTGGACGAGTTTACCGGCCGTCTCATGTTCGGACGCCGCTATTCCGACGGTCTGCACCAGGCCATCGAAGCCAAGGAAGGCATCAAGGTCCGCCACGAGTCCAAGACCCTGGCCACCATCACCCTGCAGAATTACTTCCGCATGTACGACAAGCTGGCGGGCATGACTGGTACCGCCAAGACCGAAGAAGAAGAATTCAACGAAATTTACAATATGAACGTGGTGGAAATTCCCACCAACAAGCCCGTCATCCGGGAGGATATGCAGGACAGCGTCTACGCCAACCAGAAGGCCAAGTTCAAGGCCATCGTGGAGGAAATCGTAACCCGCCACGAAACGGGGCAGCCGCTGCTGGTAGGTACCATTTCCGTGGAAAAGTCCGAAATGCTCTCCGCCATGCTGCAGAGACGGGGCGTTCCCCACAACGTACTGAACGCCAAGCAGCACCTGCGGGAGGCGGAAATCGTGGCCCAGGCCGGTAAATTCGGCGCGGTCACCATCGCCACCAACATGGCAGGAAGAGGTACCGATATCATCCTGGGCGGCCACTTCGACGACCCCGAGGAGCAGGCAAGAGAACATCAGAAGGTACTGGATGCCGGCGGTCTGCACATTATCGGCACCGAGCGTCACGAAGCCCGTCGTATCGACAACCAGCTCCGCGGCCGTTCCGGCCGTCAGGGCGACCCGGGCAGCTCCCAGTTCTTCGTGGCTCTGGACGACGATCTGATGCGCATTTTCGGCGGCGACCGCATCCAGATGGTCATGGACAAAATGGGTATGACCGACGAACCCATCGAAGCGGGCATCCTGTCCAAAACCATTGAAAATGCCCAGAAGAAGGTAGAAGGCAAGAACTACGGCATCCGGAAATACGTGCTGCAGTACGATGACGTGATGAACCGTCAGCGCAGCATTATTTACGAGGAACGCAACCGGGTACTTCACGGCGAAGACCTGCACGATTATATTCTCAGCATGATGAAGGACGTGGCGGAAGACGACGCGGAATTCGAAGCGATGAAGGCCCGCTACGCCGCCAAGGACGAAGAGATCGGCGCGGAGCAGATGCGGGAAATCGAGCGCGTTCTGCTGCTGCGTATCGTAGATACCAAGTGGATGGATCACATCGACGCCATGGACCAGCTGAAGACCGGTATCGGCCTGCGCTCCCTGGGTCAGCAGGACCCGGCCCAGGCCTACGCCAACGAAGGCTTCGACATGTTCGAGGAAATGCTGGCCTCCATCCGGGAAGACATGGTCAAGTACGTGCTTTCCATTACCCTGGCCACCAATGCAGAGCGTAAGCAGGTGGTGCGCATCGGTGATGCTTCCAAGGAAGAGACCCGGTCCGCCCTGGACGAGGGAAAACCCGCCCGGGTCAGCGCCAAGAGCATGCCTAAGGCGGCGCCCAAGGAAACCAAGGAGGCCCGTCAGACCCCCATCCGGGTGGAAAAGACTCCGGGCAGAAACGATCCCTGCCCCTGCGGAAGCGGAAAGAAATACAAGAACTGCCACGGAAGACAGGTTCCGGAAAATCCGCAGAACTAGAACAGATCCGGACATTCCGGACAAAACAGAGGATAGTTATGATAGAAATCAGTAAAATGCGGGAGACTCTGGGGAAACTCAGAGACTCTCTTTGACATCGGCGGCGCCGAGGAACGAATCAAAGAGCTGGAGCTGGAAGTGGGAACCGACGGCTTTTGGGACTCTCTGGAGCGGGCACAGAAAACCCTGCAGGAGAAGAAGAGTCTGGAAAAGAAGGTGGCGGACTACAAAGACTGCTGCACCATGCTGGAAGACATCGAGCTGGCCTGGTCCATGTTCGAGGACCCGGATTTCGCCCGGGAGGCGGAAGAGGGCAGCGCAGCTCTGGAAAAGAAACTGCAGGAGATTGAAATCAGCCTGCTTTTAACCGAAGAATACGACCGCTGCAGCGCGGTGCTTTCGCTGCATCCCGGTGCGGGCGGCCTGGAAAGCCAGGACTGGGCGGACATGCTGCTGCGCATGTACACCCGCTATGCCAACGACAAGGGCTTTAAGGTCACGGTGCTGGATATTCAGCCGGACCCGGAGGCGGGCATCAAATCCGCGGAAATTCTGGTGGAGGGAGAAAACGCCTACGGTTATCTGAAGGGGGAACGGGGCGTGCACCGGCTGGTGCGGCTGTCTCCCTACAACGCCAACAACAAGCGGCAGACCTCCTTCGCGTCCGTGGACGTAACCCCGGACATCGGCGAAGACGTGGAAGTGAACATCGCCCCGGAGGACCTGCGCATCGATACCTACCGGTCCAGCGGGGCCGGCGGGCAGCACATCAATAAGACCGATTCGGCGGTGCGGATCACCCACCTGCCTACGGGCATCGTGGTCACCTGCCAGAACGAGCGGTCCCAGATTCAGAACAAGGAATTTGCCATGCGCGTGCTTTACGGCAAACTGCTGGCGCTGGCAAAACAGGAGCATAAAGACAAAATTTCGGACCTGAAGGGCAATTTTTCGCAGATTGCCTTCGGCAGTCAGATCCGAAACTACGTTTTCCAGCCCTATACGCTGGTAAAGGATGTGCGGACCGGCGTGGAAACCGGCAACATCCAGGCGGTGATGGACGGGAATTTGGACATATTTGTTAACGCGTATCTTGCAGATTTGCATAAAGGGGAGCAAAGATGATTGACACGGTGCAAAAACGGAAAGAGTTTATCGTCAACACCCTGTTCTGGGCGCTGGCGCTGGCCATTTACTATGTGATATTCCGCTACGCCATCGGCGCAGCCGGACCTTTCGTGGTGGCCTTTATCGTTACACTTTTATTAAAAAATCCCATTCAAAAGCTGGGAGAAAAACTGAAAATCGGACGGGGCGGTGCGGCGGCCATCGTGCTGATCCTGTTCTATGCGCTGGCGGCGGCAGTACTGGTTTCCATTATCTTCTATGCCGTTTGGGCCATGATGAACTGGTTTTCCACGCTGCCCGGTCTGTATGCCGACGAAATCCAGCCCGCACTGGTCAGCATCCTGAACTGGGTGGAATCGCTGCTGGCAAAGATGGACCCCAGCTACTTAAACTTTCTGGACGGCCTGGGCGACCAGATTCTGTCCAAGGCTGCGGAACTGGTATCCACCCTGTCCAAATACCTGCTTTCCGGTGCGCAGCGCATCGTATTTGCGGTGCCGGGTGCTTTGATCGGGGTATTGATGACCATTATCGCCACCATCTTTATTACGGTGGATTACCCGAAGATCGAACATTTCATTCTGGCCCAGTTCAACGAGGAACGGCGGGAAATTATCCACGACATCGGCTACTGCTTAAAGGATTCCCTGCTGGATATCATCAAGTCCTATGCCATTATTATGCTCATCACCTTCGGAGAGCTGTGCCTGGG